>QMTG01000216.1 GCA_003649915.1 Thermoplasmata archaeon | reverse complement strand
TGAGTCCCGTCTCCGAAGACCTGTGGCGGTTGGTCTTTCAGAACTCTGCGTATGAACATGGCAATCACGCCTCCATATTCGCTGCATTCCTGCCTCGGCCCATAAACGTTGAAATACCGCAGTATAATTGTCCTAACTCCATACTCTCTGTGATAGGCGATGCAGAGGTGTTCGTCGAGGCCCTTGGCTATTCCGTAGCACCACCTGTCTATTTTGCTGCTTCCGAAGATGCGGTCTGAATCTTCACTTAGAGGAACCGCTACATTCTTCCCATAAACTTCGCTTGTGCTGCTGAAAATCACTTTTTCCACATCATTTCTTCTCGCTGCATCGAGAACGTTATGCGTCCCGTAAACGTTCACTTCTATGACCTTTAATGGGTGCTCTACGTAATGTTTCACGCCGACAACCGCGCCCAGATGATAGATTACGTCTACATCTTTAGTCGCGTTCAAAACAGATTTGAAGTCCATTATATCCCCCTTTACGAACTCGAAATTTGGATTTTTCAGAATTTTGGACAGGTTTTGCATGTTCCCGCTCCACAGGTTATCTAAACACCTAACCTGAAAACCCAAGTCTACCAAACGCTCACATAGATGGCTCCCGATAAAACCTGCACCACCAGTCACCAGCACTTTCATAGCCTTTCACTCAGCTAAGATTAAAGCCGTTCAATAAAATTTATTGCCTCTCATCTTTTAAGAGCGAACCATATATTTGAACGAGCCTTTCTCCAACACTTTCCGCTGAAAAGCTTTTCTCTATCCTTTCTCTTGCCTTTTCACCCAATTTTCGTCGTAGCTCCTCGTCTTTCAGAAGTTTTAACATCGCCTCAGCTAAGGCGTCTACGTCCCTCGCATCTACTGTGAGGCCGGCGTCTCCGACTATTTCGGGCATACCACCTACATTAGTCACTATGACGGGTTTTCCCGCCGCCATCGCCTCCGCCACGACTAGGCCAAACGGCTCATAGACAGAAGTCATTACGTAGATATCCGCCGCCGCCATGAAACGCTCCACATCGTGCCTGAAACCCGTGAATACTACATGTTTACTGATTTTAAGTTGTTTAGTAATGTTTTCTAGGTTTTTTCTCAGTGGGCCGTCTCCTACGATTACAAACCATGCATTTTTATGGTGTTTCACTGTTTTTTCGGCGGCTTTTAGGAAAGTCTCTATATCTTTTACTGGATGCAGTCTACCTACAGTTAATATCATTGGAGCTTTTTCAGGGACGCCGATTTCTTGCCTTATGCCTCGGGGTTTTGCGTTTTGAAATCTTTCAAAATCTATTGGGTTGTGTAGGAAGCTTAACTTATCCTGCAGAAACGGGTATTGCGCCATTTCACTTTTTAACCACTTACTGCAAGGAAGAATCAGGTCTACCAACCGCATTCCAATAACCCAATTTAGTATTATGATCATCCGATTAAACAGGGAGAATTCAAACATTTCGTATAATGGGTTCCCCTCTAGGCTTAGTATTAGCTTTGCCGGAATTAATTTGCAGATGACTCCAAGTGGAATGAGTATCTTTAGACTTGCTGTGTGGATTATATCTATGTGCTTGCTAAGTGCTAATTTAAAGGCCTTTATCGCTAAGGACAACCAATAAAGGATTCCTTGTTTTTTAAAAGATACCTCGTAAATAGATGCAGATTCTCTCAGTTTTTCGTAGTAATTTTTGTAATTTAATTCGAATGATTTGGGTGTAATGATGAAAATTTTCATTTTCAGATTTTTGGAAATTCCAATCGCCATATTTAAAATGGCTATATGTGGGCCTGTAGGGGTTTTGGATGGAATTATATATAAGATTTTTATGTGTTTTTCTTTTTTTCTTGTAACTCTTTTATTTTTCATGTAATTCACACCCTCGCTAATATTTGCGCTAAATGGGACATATTTTTTTCCAAAGAGAAGCGGTTAATAATTCTTTTCCTTGCATTGATCCCAATTTTTCTTCTTAGTTCTGAATCTTTGAGTAGTGTGAGTATTTTGTTTGCTAATGTTTCGTAGTCTCCGACATTTATTATAAAGCCTGTTTCGCCGTTTATCACTGCATCGGGGTTGCCCCCTACATTTGTGGTTATTACAGGTGTTCCGCAACTCATCGCTTCCAGCATTGCCCTTGTTATACCTTCTCCACCTTTCGAAGGCATTACAAAAATGTCTGCGATATTGTCAAGGATAGGAATGAAATTGTTCGACACAGGCCCCATGAAAATTATTTTATTGTATACATTGTTTTTTCTAGCTATCAATTTAAGCTGGTTTATGAAATCGACGTGATAGTGATTCCCTACAATTATAAAGTGTACTTTTGGTAGCTTTTTACAAACTATTCCTGCTGCCAGTATAAGATCTTTTAAGCCTTTTGAATGTGAAACTCTACCGACATATAAAACAACATATCCGTTTTGGGGTAGACCGAGCTTCTTTTTAAAAAATTTTAACTTTTCCCTCTTTATAGGCTTGAATCTCTTTATATTTACTCCGTTTGGCACT
>QMTG01000215.1 GCA_003649915.1 Thermoplasmata archaeon | reverse complement strand
TAGCCCACGTTATAGGTGATCCTCCTCCGAGTCTGCAGAAATGGGATCGCAGAAATAGACGTGGAATAATCGATGAAGGAATGACCGAGATAGTTGCCGCCCGGTTCATTCTGAACAACGTACAAATGCCCAGAAAACTCAGAATAGAAGAATTCGGAATAGGGACAAGGAGACCGCCTTCAGTAGGATACCAAGACTACGTTAAAATAGTTAGTGATATGGCTCTTCTGTCCGCAAACGGGAACCCCAACAAAGCAATTGAATGGATTTACGACGCGTATTTTGGCTCCCGTGAAGAAAAACTCAAAGCCTTAAAGCAGTTCCAAAAAGCGTGGTACAAATACTCAACTCCGCACAAGAAAAAACAATATCTTTACCGAGCCTTAAACGTTGAACTTTCTTGGGGAGCATGGAAGGAACTGGGATACGACCCGAGGAAACTTCCAACTTCGGGAACAATTGAAGAACTGAAAAAGAAATTCCCGGAGGGATCGTTAAGTAAAGTAGCCGAAAGATTAGCGTTTTGGGACTACGTAGACATTACTACCCCCACAAAACTCGCTAAAGAACTTCAAAGAAGACTTAAAAGAGCTAAAATTGAAACTCCTCTGAATGATCCATTCTGGGCTGTCCGGTTAGGATGGGTTGAACCTTCTAAACGAAACAAAAGTTTTAAATAATACATCCAGTAACATTAAAAACAAATGTCTAAGCACTCGTTAATCGAAGGATACAACAAACCGTTCGATCTTTTAGACAAGTACTTAATCCAAAAATTCCCCTTCGTCACTTATTTACAGTTTCAAGCCTTAACCGGCTTAATCATTTCTTTAGCTATGTGGTGGATAATGGGATTCGACTCCACCCTCGACTATTTCCTGTACATCCATAACTTCGGAAAAGGAATCGGAGACAACCCCGTACACTACGGAAGCGGGAGACATTGGAGCACTTTCGCCATGATCTTCGCTCAATACTACTTTCTCAGCAGGAAACTTGAAAAAAAGAATATACTAGGAATCCGAAACATCCTATTTAGTGTAGGAGCGGTTTACACCACCCACATGATCTTCGAGTGGCCGTACATAATCCTCTACGACGTGATTCACAACAAAGCTTTAAGTGGAGGATACTGGTACATCTGTGGATACGGTCTTTGGCAACCGTTAACCGACCAAATACTTCTCTTTCTAATCCCTTGGTACGGTAAAGGAACAACGATCCTCGCAAGAAACGGAGTCTGGTTTCTCCTACTCTTCGTCACGTATCCCCTGCTGATAAAATACAAACCGAAACTACGTCTGGACCGGACTTCACTTTTTCTCTTCATTTCCCTAATCGTCGGTTGGGTCGTGTGGATTTTCTACCCCTACCTCGGGTTACCTTACCAGCAATACAAAGGATTCTTGTTCCCTCAAACCATATACGCAAACTACGACCCTGTAACCAAGGAAATCGTAAACGACGTGTGGATTCCAAACGACTACATACACTTCATAAATGTCCTAGTAAAATTCTTAACCGTACTCACTTTCACGTACATCCTCAACGTCAAGGTGGAGAAAAGTGGGAACAAAAATATACAAGTTAACCCCTCGAATATACTCTAAACTTAAAAACCGTCTGGGTCACCCTCCTAGATGCTACGACTGCGGAAAAAAACTAAAAATAAACCAGACGGTTGTGTCGAAAGTTAACAGTACTCCTTCAAGTTCAAAAGCGAAAATTCGATGTTACGAATGTGCCAAAAAATACAGAGTGATCTAAATGGACTGGACATTAATCCTGTACGGTTTAGCACTCGCAGTCATGGGTCACTATTTCATACGTATCGGAACAACGTTCATTCCCCTCGGAATGGTGTTAATAAGTGTCGGGGGAATCCTTATCGTTTTAGGAGTATTCTTTAAAGAAGAAAAGGAGGCAACAAACCCGTGACAAGAAAGTTTTATTACTTAATAAGGAAGGTTCCCTCTACCGGAACTTACCACCTTTACATACGGGCTAAACCCAGATTCTCCGTTCGAGAAATCTTCAGCAAACAAGACAGGCTTATAATGAGCCTTCCCGATTTACCCTTCAACCAGAAAGAGTTCCAACTGAAGATCGGATCACTAAGGGAAACCGAAGAAGTATTCTTCAAACTGGAACCTATCGGAATAGACGTTTACCGGTACTCGTACGGGTACATAAACAAGGTGAAAAAGGAAATCTACGTTTGTTACGACATGGTGATGGAACTCGTTTTCTACGACAAAGAAAAAATAAACATTCTATTAGAATACCTCAAAAAAGAGTGGGGAGGCGAATGGATCGAAGACGAAGTGTAACCAAAAGTCTTATATATTTTTCCAAGAAAAATAATCAATGGTGACCTAAATGTCCAAACCTAGAATTTACGGTCCCCTACGGGGACCCAAAGACGTGTCCGAGATAAACCGTAAGATTCGAGCCGACATCAGGAAGGCTAAGTCCCGAGCCAAACTGATCGAACTACAAAAACGAAGTCAGTACC
>QMTG01000214.1 GCA_003649915.1 Thermoplasmata archaeon | reverse complement strand
GTGATAAATTATAGAGAAATGATGAGAATCGTAGAAGAGTTTAAAGAAAAAACGATGATAATTGACGAATTTCACAGATTGCCGGGAGATTTTCTGGACCGGTTGTACGCTAAATCTCCAAACAATCTTGTGTTAATTACCTCCACGCTCCATTTGGCAAAAAAACTCGCAGGAAAGCGCTCACCTATTTTAGGTTTGTTTCTCGAATACCAGATGACGCTGATAGACGAGAGAGATATTTTAATCAACTTGGAAAAACGCGTAAAAGAGCCGAAAAAACTTGCGGAGATGGCAACCTATCTCCGCGAGCCGATTTTATTAAGATGGTTCAGCAAAGATTTGTTCTCGATTCTCAAACACCTAAAATTGGTCGTTCCCGCACTTGTGGGAGAGATTTTCAGCGAAGAAGACAAAGAGCTTTCGGCGAGATATGAAGGAATACTAAGAACTATAAGCACGGGAAAAAATACGCTTTCAGAAGTCGCTTCGATGCTTTACTCTTACAATCTCATAGAGAAGCAGGATATAGCTTCGATAAAGCCGTATGTAAAAATGCTCTGCGAATTGGGGCTCGTGAAAAGAATACCGGAATATTTCGGAAAAAGATTTTATTATTTCACGTCTTCTCCCGTATAGACCTGTATTACTACCTTGATGAAAAATATAATTTTTCCGAAACGGATGTTAGCGACAGATGCGTAGCCGAGAAGATACCGAAACACGTTGAGGGTTTTTTCAGATCTCTTCTTTCAAAACTTTTCGGGATGAGAGCATTTATCGTAAACAAACCAGATATGGAGATAGACATAGTTCTGGCACGATTCAAAAAACCCGAAGTGGTCGCAGAAGTCAAGTGGAAAAACAACGTAAGCAGAAGCGAAATAAGAAGAATCGAAGAAAAATTGAAAAAGTTTAGAAATTGCAGAAAAATTTTAATCGTACCGGAAAGAAGTCTTCTAGAAAAAGAACCAGATGGGATGGAAATATGGGACGTTAAAAGACTTCTGGAAAAAATTAAAGAGATATATCCTCAGAACTAGTTTGAGAACGGCTTCGAATACTTTCCCTCTACGCAACAATTCCGTATTTATATTTTTCCCTTTGGTTACAGCCCTTTTCCTGCAGTTTTTTCAATGCAGCGCTTTCTTTAACGTTGAGAAATTTCTCTATCCCTTTCTCGAAGCGATTCTCTTTTTCTTAACATTTCAGCATTTTCCTCTCGGTTTCATTAAACCGGAAGCGTAACACCATTATCGATTTTCCGCACCAGATTTCTTCACAGTTCGCTTTCCCAACCTACTCTGCTCTCCACGTATGTCCGCATTTCACGCATTTGAAAAAGTTTATCAGCGTTTCCTCGTCGGTTTGCTGAACCCACCACCACGCTTTTTTGTACCCGCAGTTGGGGCAGTGGGCCGTTGTTTTGGGAAGCAGGGTTGCATCGCGCTGTTCCACCACGGGAATAGATACCTTGCTATTAATCTCTGTAAACTTCATGCGATGGATAGAGTTTTGCCTTCTCGACCCGCACACAGGGCATTTTAAATACCTCTTGTTCTCTGTCGGAAGCATCACGCTGCCGCATTTTCTACAAAATTCCATTTACACCACCTCTTTTTTATCCAAAGCGAGATTTTACCAAAGCAAAAAATCATCAAAGCAGGGTGAACGCAGGAGCACAAAACCATGAAATTACGGTCATCCCCAAAAAATGAGGAATCATCCCGAATCAGTATTTGATCGTCTTTCCGAGTATCGTAACTACTACATAGCCAGCACTAAACCACGGATGAGAACAAGTTAAATTCCTCACGTGCTGGCGTAAACGCATAACTATGCTTCGTGCTCGTATTTATATATCTTATCGCAGCGAATAGGAATTTTTTACAGTATCGTGAAAAATGTGTGAAAATTTTTTAAAGTTATCTTCTGATAAGTTAAAAGTGGTAGAAAAAATTTTCAGTGACAGGTATGATAACAGAAAAAGATAGAAAAATACTGGAAATAATAAGAAGCAGAAAGGCGACAACCAAGGAAATAAGTTTGCTTACCGGTATACCTATAACTACGGTGCATAATCGGATAAAAAAGATGGAAAGAGAAGGCGTAATAAAGGGTTACAGAGCGATTATCGATAACAAAAAAATAGGAAACGAGATAGAGGTGATAATTGGCCTAGAATTCGCGCGGGGTAAAGATGGCCTCGAAAAAATATCGAGGATTACCAACGTTGAAGAGTGCTACAAAGTTTCCGGCTCTTTTGATGCTATAGTAAAGGCAGCGTTCCACAACATAGAAGAGCTAAATCAGTTTCTTGACGAACTCAAAAAGATAAACGTCGAAAGAACGGTAACGCATATTGTATTGAAAAGAGTAAAGTAAAAATTCAAAGAAAAATCCACTTATACTATTCCCAATTTCATCGCAACATCAGCGGCGCTGTGCTTCGGCGACAGTTTTATGTACGCTTTTTTATAATTTTTTGATGTTACGGCAACGTTCACCCTCTCCACTTTC
>QMTG01000213.1 GCA_003649915.1 Thermoplasmata archaeon | reverse complement strand
TATCTTTATAATACATTATACATTATAATGTATAATAGTAATATGCGGAGGTGTACAGGATGGAGGTGATAAGCGTAAGGCTCCCAGACGAGTGGGTCCAGGCCTTGGACCAGTTGGTGGAGAAGCGGGTTTTTTTGTCCCGCTCCGAGGCCGTAAGGTATGCGATAGCGCTCCTGATCACTCGCGTCCAGCGGGTGGCCAAAAAGGCGGAGGACCCCTGGCTCAGGGCCTTCCTGCTGATCAGGGGGCCCGAGTGGCTGCTGGAGGAGGGATCCAGGTGAGCGGGGAGGAAGCAAAAAAGCACGCAGCGGGCCACGTGAGGGAGGCGCTTGCACACCTAACGCATGCCTACGCGGCGCTCCTGGGCGCCGCGGACGCATATTTTTTTATGGGATGGGAGCGCCTGGCTGAGCGCTGCGTGCACGCAATAACGCATCTCCTAGCCGCGTACAGGGAGCTAAAGCACCTAGCGGAGATACACAGCATATACTACAAGCCAAAGCGCAAAGATTAACATTTGTGATTAAAATGTGGACAAACGACGAGAATGATTGGCACATCAGATGCCACGAAATTGATATTTGTCGTAGCATATTTAGAGCAAATTATATAATAGCGGAGGGGAATTTGATACGAGGATACACTTGGTATCTATTATGTCCATTTTGTGGGGAAAAAATAAATATAACCAGACCAAGTAGCGGAGGAAGACCAATTGACCACTATGGAGTTGTTGTGGGGCATCTAAACAAACATCTAAGAAAATACTATGAGCGCATTAAAAAAACATATCCAGATGGTCGCCATAAATACTATTATCGCTGTAAGATATGTAATCTTGTGTGGCGAGAAAGAATTGGAATAGTATTGCATATTGCAGTAAGACATAAAGATGACATATCATGCTAGGGGAGGTGCGGGGGGATGAGCAGCGACGATCTTGTTGATGCTATACTTTACTTGATATTGATTGTGTGCGCGGGGCTTATGTTTGGTGCTATACTAGTACAATACTTGGACACCAAAACGGTGTTGATTATAGCACTATCGATAGCGCTGATCGGATGCGCTATAAGCAAAAGCGAGTGAGGTGCGGGGGGATGAGCCGTAGATGGATTAAAAAGTTTCACAGGGAGTTGCAAAAGCTAGGATACGATTATTGCTGGAATTGCTTAACATTGTATAAACCTGAACAAGCTCCACGTGAGCTTACAGGGGAAAAAACAATAATCAAGTGTCCGCATTGCAAAAGTATCACAATTATTATACCAAGACAAAAACCTAGTTCACATTTTTCTGAGAAACGAGAACCTGAATGACGCAAAACTTACTATTTTTTTTAGGCATTACTACTAGTACTATTATAGTACTAGTATGCTGTGGGTGTTTGTTTATGCCTAAGGGTTATTGCCAGATTGTGGTGTATGTTAGGGATTTTGGGGAGCGTGAGGCGATAAAGCGGATAGCAAAGCAACTTAATACTAGTGTCAGCGAGCTTGTTAGGGCTTTTTTTCGCGCTCTTATCAACCAACAAGCAAATATACAGGTTGATACAAAAACAGCTACGATCAACATCGGCCAAGTTAACATAAATGTTAACCAAAACGTAAACGTGCAAAACAACATAAGCATAACGCAGATCAGGCAAGAATTGGTGGAGGTTTTGGCCGTTATTAGTAGTGCTATTATGCGCAACGATTATGCTGCTACCTATAGCGCATGCGTGGAGGCTAAAAAGCGCCTGCAAAAAATAGTAAATAAGCTTGGCGGTGTCCCCGCGGGGACACTACTCGCCCCGCTTGGATAGCTCCTTTTTGCGTGTTTTTATTTTTTGTAGCATCGCCTCCAGCTCGATCAGGGCCTGCTGCAGCTCCCTCTTCTCCCTCTCGCTTAGCGTTTTGTTGCTCATCCCGCGCTCACCCCGAACATCTCCGCAGCATATAGCTGCAGCAGTACGCTTATCTCAAAATCGCCATAGCCCAACGCCCTAAGGTACTCCACGGCCGTCCCCACGTCCACGATCCCGCCTTTTAGTGCCCTTAGGATCTGCGATGTTGTTAGCCTCCGCCTCCTCCTCAGCCTCCGCAGGTCCGCTATCTTTTTGCGTAGCGATACCTCGTAGTCGCTCGCCCCGGCCTCCCGCAACATCTGCACGTACGTTGTATCGTCCAGGATCCCGTACCTGTAAAGGTCGTCCAGCGCATCTAGGAGCGCTTCCTCGAGCCTTTGGTACTTGCGGTCCTCCTCCACCGCAACCAATATATCTGCGCTCTCCTCGCTGAAGCCCAAATCAAGTAGCTTGGCCTTAAACTCCTCCGCGCCTATTATTCCCCTGCGGAACGCCTGGGCGTACTGCGTGTATGTAAGGGAGCGCTCCTTGGCCTCCTCCTCCCTGCTTTTACGCATCCGCTCCAAGTTTGCTAGCTCCACAAACAGATCGTGCCACTCGGCCGGTATCCGTGCCCTTGCTAGGTATTTGCGGTATTCCTCCTCGCTGATCTTCCCCTGCACGTATAGGTATCTTG
>QMTG01000212.1 GCA_003649915.1 Thermoplasmata archaeon | reverse complement strand
GAATTCAGAGCTCTTGAGAGATAGCCCCTGCTCACGTGCAACTGCTCTTCCAGCTCTGCCTGAGATTTTTCTCTGTCCAACCTGGTTAAAACCCTGATTTCGCTTTTTTTCATATTGTAATTTTTGTAAATTGATATTTAAATAAATTTACTGTTTTTACAATTTGAAAATTAAAGTTCATTTCTGCCCCCTTATCCGCCGCATGCGGTCGCGCTTTCCATAATTTCCGCTTATCCATTATTATGCCTGTGCCGGAAGAAACCGAAATCAGCGCCTTTATTATTTGCTGTTTCTCAAGAGATAGAAGAAACTTTTCAGCGCTCTTTTTTAGAAAAACTTTAAACATCTATTTCAACCTTTTCTCTATTTCACTTAGTGCAACCAATTTTTCTTTACGTTTTATTGCAAGTTTTTCCGACTTCGTTGGCTTCACCTCTGGAACAAGAAGAGAAATTAATTGATAATGGGCAAGTACACAGTTGAAGTCACAGAAACGTTCGAAAGAGAATTTAAAAGAAAACATAGAGATAAAAAAGAATGGCTTAGAAAAATAATAGAAAAACTGGAGGAATATCCAGAATTAGGAAAGCCTCTTAGAGGAAGGCTTCATGGTATATGGCAAATTCGCATAGGACCGTTTAGAGTATGGTATGAAATTAATATCGTGGAAAAGAAAGTTATACTGAGAGCAATTTTACATAAAGATGAAGCTGAAAAATTGTATTAGAGTTCCTCTAAGAGTTCCCTTGCAGGTCTAACTCTTCCCTTTGCTATATCTTCCTCGCTCCTTTCGAGCTGCTCCATCACATACCTGTTTTGCAGGGTTTCTATAGTAGCTTCCATTGATTCCAAATCACTCTTGGGTATACTTACCAATCTTTCCATTTTTACCACCATGATTTTTAATTTTATTTAATGTGTGTGTTTAAATCTTTTTATATCCAAAAGCAAGGGTCCCCTTCAACGCCAGAAAACTGCCACAACCGAGCGCTTGCCGACTCTATGCTTCGGAATCTTGCTAAGCGGCGCTTGTTGCGGGAGAATTCTTCAATAAGGTTCGTTCAAAATTTTTCTTGATAAACATTAAAATAGGGGATTCAGATTATTGAAAACCGACAATAGCGTGCTAAAATCTTCCTTTCACTTCCTTCCCTTATCCAGTCATCGTAAATTTCTACCTAGACCGAATCGAGCTTAAGAATTATTTTAAAACCGCCATTCTTGTTGAAGGCACAACTATCCGACTCTCTATCTCAATTTTTTCTGATTTTATTCCGTAGATTGCGCCAAACAGATTTCCTTTGATCAGGGTCGCCAGTTTAGCAGCTTTTACGCTTCTTAATTCTTTCTTACTCACATTTAAAACTTTAGAAGCGTTTAAAATTTCCAGACCGACAACTTTGTTATCGAAACTTATATCCATTACAAAACTACCGAACAGCTCGATGCTGAATTTAACCCTTTCCCCTTTTTTAAATATGTACAGAGTATCGAACTCCGGATCGTAGTCTGTTTTTATCATGCGCTCACCTATTCTTTATGTAGTTTTGGTTATTAAAATTTTTCTAATTATATGGAAACCGCCGCTTTTATCGATTATTTTTTGAATTTTTTTGCTGGTACAATAAAGCGTAACCACTTTTATGAAATCTTTTTCGAATGTTACAACTATTACAAGGTTGTACTTTCTGGACAGGTTATAGACTAACTTATATACTTTCCTTTCTTCTTGAAACTCTTCAAACACAAGCTTATCCAGATCAAAAAGTACATTTATAACAAACTCTTTAGAAAATCCCCTTTGCGTCAATCTTATCTCGGCGTGTTTCGTAAATTTTACCTGAGATTTATCGTATCTGCGGATTATCTCTTTTACACCCATATCCCTTTCACTTCCTCCCTTTTATCCAATCGTCGTAAATCTCCGCTTGGCTCAGCGAAACGTTGTATATCATCAGCTCTTCCAGAGTGGCGTTGAGACCCTCGCCTATTATAAGTTTGGTGTCCGTTGCCGGGATGCTCGGGCATCCTGTCAACGCTTTGCTCGCGACCGCGCTTCCGTTGAGCCACAGCGTGAGGTTGCACTCGTTTTTGTTATAGGTCATTCCCACGAACTTCCATCCTGAAGATGGCAGGGAGCAGTAGCTCGCGTTCTGACCCGCGATCCAGCCGAGCAGACAGCCGCTCGAATTGACTTCGAGCGCATATGCATATCTCCTTTTCGATGCTATTCTTCCTGTGTTGGGCTCGCTTTTCGTGTAATTGACGAACCACCAGTCCAAATAGGGTGTGTCGTAATTTCCCGCGCTGCTCAGATTCGCGCGGAGCTTTATCTTATCGGTCGTCGCGCACGAACCTATGCTTCCCCCGACCGCGACATCGCCGCAGATCACGCTGTTGCTCGCGTCGAGCACATCGAAGGAAGGCGCGCTTCCTCCATACCAGTAGGCGTTGAAATCGCCCCAAAGCGCCAAAACGGGCGGCTCTATCAAATCCGAAACCACGTAACCGAAATTCCTGTAACCGCTTCCTATTCCCT
>QMTG01000211.1 GCA_003649915.1 Thermoplasmata archaeon | reverse complement strand
TAGTCCATGCGTTCCTTTTCCCAGGGATGGCGAGGGGTTGTGTACTTCCTGCGCTGTCTCCTCATTTCTTCTTCTCCTCCTTCTTCTCACCCGATGGCTGTCCCTCTTTCTTCCTGCTAACACCAACCGTCATCCCCTTTCTGCCGGTGGTCCTCGTGCGCTGCCCCCTGACCGGCAGCCCCAGCTCGTGTCGTATCCCCCTTCTGCTCCGAATCCTGCGCTCCCTACCAATATCCGCCCTAACCGTGAGATCGATATCCATCTCCAACAGGTGCAGATCTTTCCCCGTAACGAAATCTTTGCGTCGGTTCAGCATCCAGCTCGGAATCCCGTGTTCAAGCGGATTTTTGAGCACCTGCTCCAGCTTGGCGATTTCCTCGTCGCTCAGCGCCCCTAGTCTTCTGAACGGATCCACCCCTGCCGCATACGCCACGGCCCGCGCAAAGCTGAAGCTCACTCCCTTAATCTGACACAGTGCTCTGTGAACCGCCTTTGTCCCGTCCAAGTCTTTCCCGACCAGACGAACCACGTGCTTGATTTCTTCCGCCATGTTCCAACCTCTCATAGATTTCTTTGTCGGATTTAAAAAGGTGAGCAAGCGCCGGGGAGGGGAGCGGGGCTTTGGGTCAAAAGCCCCCGGCCGACTACGAAGAACCTGGTTTTTCGTAAAAATGTCTTGTGGAGCCGCCGGTGGGACGGCGAGTTCGAGTTCGGTCCCCACCGATTTCTACGAAAAACCGTGTTTCGTAAAATGTTTGACTTTGGGTTTTGGAATTGTTGTTTTGTGAAGTAATGATTTATATTTCGATGGTATAGGTATTACCTATACCTTTATATAGTAAGAACTGAAAATTTATACGATAGAAATGACTACGGAAGAACTCCTAGAAACACTGGAAACACCGGCTTATGTAGAGGTTCTGCTTTGTGTAGCGACGGGTAAAAATTACGCTTCCTCAATAGCAAGACACCTGAAGAAAAAACAACCCACAGTTACGGAGCAGTTAGCAAAATTAGAAAGTCTTGGGCTAATTGTGCCGTTGAAACGGGATAAAGCCAAAAAGTATGAAGTGAACTGGCCTGTTTTATTGAAAGTATTCTATGATGTTGTTAAGGAGACTATTGAGTGTAGCAAAGATTTTCTATTAATAGAAAAGGAAATGATGGCTCTCAAAGATTTGACCATCAAAGATTTGAAAAAAGTAGTTCCACCAGATCTCGTTAAAGTGTTTCTAAAAGAGTATTTCAACATTTTTATGGAACAAGGAGGAAAAAGAAAAGGGTTCGATGAACTCATTTTTTCGTTTTTTGGTGCCCTGAATAACATCGAGAAACCTTATTTGAAAAAGCTCGTCAAAATGTTTAACATCGAAGAAGAAACCCTGTTGAGATTAAGTGCTGTAATGGAGTTTGAAATGACTGGCAGAGAGCAGACTGCTATTGTGACCTTTTTAGAAGGGCTAAGCGAACGAAAGAAACGACTAGAGAGAATGAAATGAAAATATTCAGATTTTCTAGAAACATGTCTTCAAAAGAAAAGCTCCGAAAACGCTTGACTTGTTGGCTGTGCCGTTCCCTGCTAGTTTCTATTCTGTTTTCTATTGTTGTTTTGATTCGCTTAGTATGCCGATTAGGAACATCCCAACTGGGGATCTATGCGGGGTTGTATATGATATTCTATGATATCTATCACTGGTTACTTCATTTTGGGCTCCCCCTTGTGGTTATTTACATCGCCATCAAACAATCAAACTTTCCTAAGAAAATGAGAATGAGTTTTACTTTCGGTTTATTGACCATTTCTTTGTTTTCTTTGGCGATACTGGCTTACAAGTATCCGTTTTACATAGACCTTCTGTTGTATTTTTTTCTGCTATTTCTCCTGATATTTGGGATAGCTCATAGGTTGAAAATCCGGTTAGGTTCAAGATTTACCGTTTTCGTTGTTTTTGTGATTGTGTTTTCATTCATAGCACCTTATGTATCTGCCTGCCTAGGTTTTGCTTACATCACTTCAACGATTGGAGAAACCGAAAACTTATGGGAAAAAGCAACACATGTTTCGGAATACGTGAGATCCATAACTATATCACTTTGGAAATTCGATGGATGGAAAAGACGCTATGTAACTTGGCACAGAGCTGACTCTGATTTTCAAAAATATTTGGTGGTGGGTGCTGGAGCTTGTGGAGAAATGGCCTACGCAACTAAAATGTTTCTTGATCATTTACACATAGGCTCTCACGTAGCCAGCTTTCCTGGAGAAGATCACGCTTTTGTAGAAGTTAGATTGGACAACACGTGGCTCGTGTTAGACCCAGGATATCAGCTCAACTTAATAACAAGAGAAGAAAGGGGTCAAAAAAGATTAGAAGAAATGGGAGGTCTCTCATATGTGGTCGCATATATCGATCAAGACACCGTTGAAATAACACAAAAATATGTGCCCACGGACAAGATCGTGATTAAAATAACAGACAACGGTATGCCAGTAGCTGATGCAAAAATCGTTCTTTCCCATATATTCATGGGAGAAACTAAATCGTTGCCAGCGTTTTATT
>QMTG01000210.1 GCA_003649915.1 Thermoplasmata archaeon | reverse complement strand
TATTGCCATTGATTCATTCAGGGCTTCTGTAGCGTTCTCTTCGGCAAGTATTTCATAATTATTTACCGTGGCATTTATCGCTGATTTATCCATCCTGTAGGTAAAAACGCTCTCTTTAATTCCATATCCTAGAGGAATCAAGCGCATGGATAGATTTTCGCCAAGAGATGCTGAGAATGCCGCAACCATTGCGCCAACGCTCTCATTAACATCCTCCATTACAATATTACTCATGGCTATTGAGAAGTTTTCCACAGCATGCATTATGCTATCATTTACATAATGACCCAGTTCCTCAGGTATGCCTTCTGATAAACTCGCGCTAGATATGCCTGTATAATTATAGGAAAATCCATATCTATCCATTAGCGCTTTTATCCTTGTACTTAGGGTATACATCATATTGCTCATGTTTTCGTTCATATAATCGGCAAACGCTATGCCCAACCCTGCACCAAAAACCATTGACACATTCTCAATCTCGGTGTAAATAGCTGCGTATATTATGGGCTCAATTTCCATGGATAGGACATAGGACGCTTTCATGGTGGCATTCTGTATTAGCGCACCAATAGTGGCATCTACGGTGGAATTTATAAACTGTCTTGCTTGGCTATCGTTCATCTCGGAAAAGTTTGTTGCTAAGAACGTGTTATTCATCTCGGCGAAAAACTCACGCACAACACCATTTATACTTTCATTTAGCGACTCAAAAATAATCGTTTGCGCATAGATTGCCTGTGCCAACAGCGTGGTGTTTTGCTCGATTGCTGGCAGCCTACTACAAGTGTAATTTAACGTTTTGTTCATAATCTGAGCGCTATCGTCTGAACTTATACCTTTCATCAAATACTCCTGTACTGTAGAGTTCACCACCTCATTCATCTCGCTCATGAACTCTTTTGTTATTTTCGTTACCGTTTCAAACACTTTCTTCATAATCTCGGTCTGTGCAATAATATCGGCAACACTGATTATATCCTCATACTTTCCCTTCCTGAGTTCGCCCCTAACCTTATCATCGTTGTACAGTTTTTTTTCCAGTTCAAGGATTTCAACCATATTATCCACAGTTATTACGTTTGATTTTTTGTCTTCAGACCTCACAAATATAGAAAGATGATATGTGGCGGTGTAATTCTGCGATACGTCCCTATCGGCCTTTGCCTCTTCCAAGTTTGGTGTGAAGTCCTTTTCGTCCATGCGCGATACCATGCCCTTTATTGCAAGAGCACCAGCAAAGCCTCCCGTAATAATCAGTATAACAAGTATGGTAATCAACGGCTTTGTAATCACACCGCTCCCAAACTTCTTCATCATAAGCATCACCTTTATACATCAAATATATCGAGGCCGATATATCGAAACCGATATTTAAAATTAACCACCATAGTTAATATTACACTCCTTCCTCAAGCAAAATCCTGGTAGCTATCCGAACAGCATCGGCAGAGTTAAACTTGGGCTTCCACCCCAGTTTTTTAATCTTTGATATATCCAAAAGCATTACGGGTATGTCTCCCTTCCACCCTCTATCCCCGCCCGTAAACCTGTATTTTACATCGCTCAAACCCATTTCTTCGCACACTATATTAGCGATGGTGATAACATCAACATAATCTCCACTACCCAGATTGTAAATGTTAACGCTTTCCTTAGATTTTTCATACCCATAGAGCATGCCTTCAACACAATCATCAACTAGCAAATACGATTTTCTTTGCCTCCCATCACCCAGTATTTCAAGTTCGCTCTTATTCGCCCTAAGCTTCCTTATAAAATCAACAATAACACCATGTGTGCCGTGTCTTCCAATTATATTTGCAAACCTGAAAATCCAAACCCTGAAACCGAATGTGTGTGCATAGGCAGATATCAACGCCTCCGCTGCCAGTTTTGCCGCACCATACATAGATATTGGGATTAACGGCCCATAGTCCTCGGGTGTTGGTATAACCCTTGCCTCGCCGTATACTGTGGAGGATGACGAAAAAACTATTTCGCCCACTCCCGCCGTCCTCATAGCCTCTAATACCCTATGCGTTCCTATTATGCCCTGCTCCAAGTCTACTTTAGGATTCTTAGCCCCAAGACGCACGTCGGGATTTGCAGCGAGATGAAAAACCACATCTACGCCATCAAGAGCCTTACACATGTTCTCTGCGTCCAGAATATCCCCCTTTATAAACTTGAACCTATCATCATTCATAAAATCCTCCAAGAATTTTGTGCTTCCAGTGCTTAAATTATCGTAAGCAATTACCTCCCAGCCTTTATCTAAGAGCGCACCCACTAAGTTGCTTCCTATAAAGCCGGCACCGCCTGTAACCAAGCATTTCTTTGTTGCCATGCAGGGCTGATATGGAGACCTCAATATAAGTGTTGTGATGAGATGTGTGTAGGATATACAATGCAGAAATATCGTTATAATTAGGTCCTCAAGATGCGATTTTATGTGAAGCAATTTGTCAGCGATATGTAATTTGTTATTTCTATATAGCTTAATTTTTCCCTGCCTATCCCCTGTTCTTATTAATTTTTGATAACTTCAACAATCAAAAC
>QMTG01000209.1 GCA_003649915.1 Thermoplasmata archaeon | reverse complement strand
CATTTTCACTCGCAAAATACCTGTGGGGAAAAAACTCGTCATACCTTCCGCCCACGCCGAGGGTAAGTTTTTGCTTCCGAAAGATAGGGAGGAGGAAATGCTGAGGGAAATGATTGAAAACGACCAGATAGTTTTTAGATATGTTGATCCTGATGGGAATTATGCAGGATATCCTTGGAACCCGAACGGCTCAATATATAACATTGCTGGAATTTGTAACTCATATGGAAACGTGCTTGGAATGATGCCGCATCCTGAACGCGTGTTTTACAGGATAACACACCCGGATTGGACAAGGTATGTGGCTGGTGGTAGAGAGGATAAAAAGGTAAATGTTGAAGAATATGGAGATGGTTATCATATTTTCAAGGCGTGTGTTGATTATTTAAGGAGAAAATTTTAATGATTCATAAAGTGTCGCTCCTTTCTTCTATCGCGCCTATTCACAGCGTTATTAATACCGCACTTTTTATTCCTCTCGCTCTTTCGCCCTTACCATAATCCCACTGGCGATTTCTCCTGAATGACTTACATTCCCTGCAGTATTTTTAATCACCAGTTTGTCAATTACACGATCCCCTTTACCATGGCGCTTTTATTGACTTTTCTTGAACTTTATTATACTCTTACGGTGACGGGCTGAGACCCATTCCCCCGATATCATTATTATCATTTGTTCCATCGTTGCTTTCCATCTCCCTGTCAACCACCACATTAACTATTTCCTCACCACCTTTGCACTCTACTGCTGTTGTCACCTCTTGACCACCTCGCTGAGGTACTGCCGAAATCCTCTCAATCTCTATGTGCCTTCTATACCCTTCTTCAACGCTTTCCGCAACGTAATTGATGTACTCCTCCTCAAACACGTTGACGAACCTTTCCACAATTTTCTTCACAAGCTTGTTCACAAGGGAAAACGCTTCCTCGACCTTCATCTTTCCGGCGATCCTTGCAATCCTTTCATTATCAATGACTATTGTAGGCTTGCAAAGTGCTTTCATCCTCTCAACCACGTCCTCGCCACTGGGGCGGTCTTCAACATCAAAAGACTTTACAGCAATGCACGCTGTAAGTGCGTGCTCTCTGGCAATCTCAGCAGCCCTTGGCATTATTCCAGCACCAGTCCCACCGTTTGGTGAGCCTATTATTATCACAATATCCGCATTCTTCACATCATTTTCAAAGTCTGCCTCGCAAAACTGGAAGCATTTCTCAGCGACCTCGGGGAAGCCGCCCGAGTCCTTTCCCAATGTTATATTCCTTCCGGTTATGTACACCTTGTCCACAAGCGCATCTACAGCCCTCTCATCAGTATTTATGTGTATAACTTTCACGCCTCTCATTTTTTCCTTGTACATGTACTCTCCTATGTTCTTCCCCACACCACCTATGCACACCAATAGAACATTGGTCTCCAGTTTTATCCCCTCTTGCTCAAACATCTTTGCGATTTCCTCAACCATTGCCTTTTTTCTTCCATTTCCAACCACATATGCCGTGTACCCGTCCATGATGTTCTCCTCCTTTTTTGTTTATAGTATCCCCTACCCGATTTTATGGGCGGGATGAAACACCAGCCCTTAGGGGCTGGCAGGGCTGCAGTTACGGCAGCCCATTGGGAAGGCGTCAGGGACTAAGCCTATGCGACACCCATCCCAGACTATTTCCTGAGTAATTCTCCCAGTTTCTCCGCAATCTTCCTATGCTCCGCAGCACTACGAGTGCTCATGAGTGATTTCATATTCTCAACAATCCCTGATACAGGGTACGCGGAAAATCCGAGGCTTATCAGCATTTTACAAACGTTCTCTCTTGCCACATTTAAAAATCTGCTCAAGACCTCTACGTTCTCAAGCATATCCCTTCCAAGGTCTATGCATACTCTCTCTCCCTCCGATATTGCCATGCCATGTCTTGAAAGATACTCGATAGACGCTTTCCTGATGAACTCTGAACGGTTTGATATATCATCGCTTTCCATTATAAACTGATCAATGAGTTGGAGCAATTTTGCGTCGATGCGCACTGTGACCCTCTCATTCACATGCCTCTCCATGCTGTCATCCTACCCTTATCGCGTGTTTTTTGCTTTTTATTATGTTTTTTCTCGCTTTTGCTTATGGAGATGTAGGGCAAATTTATGACATCACCCTACATCTGTACTCCACATCGTAGGACAATAACCCTAGAGTATATAAGGGTTTTGTTAAAAATAATATTGTTATAATGTTAATAATTTAATTCGCATCTAACGCACGTCTTTCGCCCATTATTTTGAATTTTGCCCGCACAATTTTATTGCATTCACGACGTCAATCGCCCTCCTCGCTTCTCTTACATCGTGTACTCTGACGATATCTGCACCCTTCAGCGCACATACCGATATTGCACCGAGCGTGCCTTCAAGCCTTTCTTCAACGGGGAGGTCAAGTATTTGACCTATGAATGACTTTCTGGATGGACCCACGAGCACGGGTACTCCAAGGCTTTTGAACTCGCGCAATCTTCTCAGTATTACCAAGTTATCTTCCAGTCTTTTCCCAAATCCAATACCAGGGTCTATTAT
>QMTG01000208.1 GCA_003649915.1 Thermoplasmata archaeon | reverse complement strand
GTTAATCCTTCCACTTATATTGGAGGGGGTCTTTGGTGTTCTTTCTGGGGTTTCTTAGGTTGTTTTCCTGCGTCTGTTGCTGAACATTCAGATTTTCAATCTGACCCTGAACTGTGGAGCGACCCTGAATTATGGGTATATTTGCGGGGGCGACGGAAGGATGGATGAAGGGCGAGAGGTTCTTGAAGCGTTGCGTCGCATAGGTGTCTGGTCGCATCGCAAGCGTCGTGAATTAGCGGGTATTCTCTTTCATCCAAATCCTGCGCATCTTCATCGTGTTTATTTAGGCGGTTTTCTCCTCTATGCTCTGAATTTATCGGTTGAAGAAGCGACTGCTTTTATTGAGCGTTATAGTGCTTGGATAGATTTCAACCGTCGTATAACGGAGCGAAATTTGCGAGGCATTCACAAAAGGGGTCATTCATCAAATTCTGCGAATTTTGCGAATTCTGCGAATTCTTTGAATTCTTCAAATTCCTCAAATTCCTCAAATATGCTTTCATCTGAAATAGAGCGTTTAGGTTCAGATGTTTGGGTGGGTCGTTGTTCAGCAAACGGTTATTGTTTAGAATGGCATCGTGTCTTTCTCTTTGGTTAAAGTGTGAAAAAAGGGCGGGGGTGATGTGTTTTGGAGCGTGTGTTGTGGTATTGTGGTGTTGAAAGGGGTAAGAAGAGGGTGGGCTTTGTGCGTTTTGAAAAGGTTTCGGAATTAGATATGCGTTTTCATAGGAATTCAAATATTGCAGAGTTAATTTGTTCTATGGTGGGTGTGTGTCCTTTTTGTAGTTCAAAGGTGAGTATAAGGGTTATTGGGGGTGATTTTCGTGTTTTAGAGTGGTGTCAGCATTTTGAAGGTGTGTTTGTTTGTGAATGTCGTCCTTTATGTGTATATGGTGTGTTTGTGAGGTTTTGATGTGTTTTTTTCTTATCTAACGCCTTTAGGCGTTCAAGCGGATGCGGAGCATCCGCTTTGCTCTGTCCTCGCCTATTTTGTTGTTTTTTCGTTCTTGCTTGAGGGTTTTTGATATGTGTGGGTTATATATGGCTATATATCCTTCTTTTTTTCCCTCCCCCTATAACCCCCTCCTTTTTATTATATTATATAATAGGCGGGAAGCGAGGGAAGCAAGGGGAATTTTTCTCTTTCTCAATTTAGCGGAGAGATTTCAATTTCATCTCTCTTCTTCTCTTTGCGTTCAGAGAACTGGGGTTTCTCCTTCTTTTAAAAATGGGTATGTGTGAATTTTTATAAAAATTTTTTATAAAAAGGGGTTTGTTTAATTTTTATAAAATTTTTTGCATTTCACCAACCCTTTTTGAAAGTTTTTGATGCTTCTGTTATGCGAATGAACGCTTAATTTTGCTTCTTTCCGCTTTAACTCTTCTCACATTTGATTTTTCGGTTTGGTTTTTGATAACTTTTTGTTAATTGTATTGATAACTGAATTGATAATTTACGAAAAATTTTTAAGTGAAAGGGGGTAGAGGAATTGAGAAATGCCTCTGCCTCTAAAAAACCCCTACCCCCGTATTTTGAGGTTTGTTTTGTGTGATTATTTAACCCTTTCATCCTTTTCAATTTGACTTTCTGCGAGGCAGGGGCGGGATTAAGGGAGGCGGGTGTTGCGGGGGGCTCGCCTCCCGAAGAGAAGCGTCATGAAAATCCTTTCCGAAAGCGAGCTATTGAGCGAATGAATAATGCTCTCCATTTCTTACGCACTCTCGCAGAGTTTCGTGAGCCATATCTTCTTCTCAAGCGGTATGGCATTCCTCTCGTTCCCTTCTCCTGGATTTCCCCCCACAAGATTAATTCAACGCTTTTATCTGCGAGTTTAGAGCGGGACTTTTCAAGGTGGTGGTTATGGCTTGAATATTGGCTTGCTCCGATTACGGAGGAATTTTTGAGTTATTTGGAAGCAGTTAAGAACCGCAGGCTTGTTTTTCGTGATAAGTTATCTGGAGCGCTTCGCATTGTTCCTTACACTACACGCTTTAGTGAGGTTTATCAGAGGAAGGTTTATGGTCGGTTTAAGGGTTTGAAGTGGGATTATGGATTACTTCTCACGATAACGACTGACCTTTCGCAGTATAGGGACATAATAGAGGCGACGAAGGGTGGGCGGAAGGCGTGGAATAGGGTTTCGTCTGCTTTAAAACGGGAGTTAAAGGCACAACGGGATGCTGTTTTGCATGGTAAAAGGCATAATGGCAAGGATAGATTAGGTAATCCTCGCCTTGTATGTGATGCGCCCGAGATTGAGTTTGTTGCTTCGGTTGAGTTTTCTTTTGGGGGTTATAAGAAGAAAAAGAAGGGTCGTCGCAAGTGGAGGAATAATGAGTTTAAGTCGGGTCATGGAGCGGTTCATCTTCACATTGTATTAAAGCGTGTTCGTTATATCAGCATAAATTGGCTTTTGGAGTTATTGAAGGGGCATGCTCGCATAGTAGATATTGAGTTTTTCCGAGATTTGCGGGTTGATGGTTATCTTTTCAAGTATTTGCGGAAGCAAGTGTTGCGTTTTGAAGAAGTGCCAAAAGATGTGATGTCTCGTTTAGTGTCTTCGTTATCTTCAG
>QMTG01000207.1 GCA_003649915.1 Thermoplasmata archaeon | reverse complement strand
ACGTATGCTGTTGTTCTCGCGTACGGCGATGATGACACCCTATATGGCGCAACGCGCGTTGTTGACATAAAAGAAGGAGAAAATACACTAAATATAACGCTAGAAAAAGTAAAGAGTTCATCCACCTTGACCATCCAAGCAAATTCGTGGGATGAAATACAAATAGAGGGAACGGAGCACACTAAAGGTTCGGCTATTGCACCAATGTTTATGATGGTTGATGTAATGTTTGGAAATGCCGATGGGATACTTGCTCAGGAAGAACTTGAAATGATCAAAAAATACGCAAAATATGAACCAAATATATACATGGTTGTTAACAGTGTTCCATACTATGCATCACCCGATGATGTAACAATTAGTATTGATAATTACACGGGTCCGATTGTATACACCCCCGACCTCAATATGACATTCTCAGCGGTGTTCCACCCATGTAGAGATATTTCAAACAGTGGTTACGTTAACCTTACTATATGGATGGAGCACAGAAACTGGCGCGGCGTTCATTCATGTGATGTTGCAGTTCCTCAGAATTATTTAATAAATAGCATTGATGATTCCAAGGCAAACCTATCGTATACTATCAAAAATTGGTATTCAGCCCTGCTTAACACGGGTGATGGAGACTTTTACCATTCCCCTGTTACAATAAAATTCTCCCGTGATACTGAGAAACCTCATATCTCGTATACGGTTGAGGGAGATGTTAATGGTACATACCTTGATGACCATTGGATAGTCTTTAACGCCTCTGGATGCACAGATAACTGCGGAATTTCCAACTACACATGGACTTTGGGGAATATGGGTAACACTGTTGAATATTACTCCTGTGTTGTAAATACAACACTTATGGCAGGTATATGGAACATCACACTGAGCGTAAGCGATTACAGCGGAAATATCAACACAACAACATTCAATATAACAGTTAAAGGGGACTTTGATGGGGATTATATCGCGGATGATGTAGATGATGACGATGACAATGATGGCATGCCCGATACTTGGGAAGAAAGCAATGGTTTGGACCCGAAGAACGCATCAGATGCAGGCGCTGATAGTGATAATGACGGCCTGACAAACTACGAAGAGTATGAGAACAACACGGACCCCACGAATAACGATACCGATAACGATGGCATGCCTGACGGCTGGGAGGTGGATAATAATTTATCGCCCACAAACGCCTCCGACGCCACTGCAGATAACGATAACGATGGTTTAACAAACGCTGAGGAGTACAATAATAGCACTGACCCCAACGATAGCGATACGGACAATGATGACATGCCTGACGGCTGGGAAGTTGAGAACGGTCTAAAGCCCACAGAAAATGATGCAAACGAAGACGCAGATGGTGATGGTGTATCCAATATCGATGAGTACAAGGAGGGTACAAACCCACTTAACCCAGCAAGTAAGCCTCCAAGGAAGATGGATAAACTGATGCTCTACCTCATTATTGGCATTGTAATAGCAATCATAGCAATATTGGCTATAATAGTTATGATGAGAGGTAAAAAGCCAAAAACACCCACTGAAGAGCAGATAATATCGCAAACGCCACAAACTCCCGTCCAAGAACAGCCTGAGGTTCAGGGTGCAGAAAAAACGGAAATAGGTGAGTAAACACAATAAAAACAAACTTATAACGCTAACAAGCGAACGATAGTGTCCTATAACAAATCATCTGCTCTTCTTCATGATATCTTCAATTATTCGCAAATCCCACAGTTCCACGCCCTCACTTATTAATTTTTCTTTATCCTTAAATCCACCTTTATTCACAAGCAAATACTTTTTCTTATAGCCCCCAAGACCTTGAACAAGTTCGCTTTTTCTTCGCAATTCCTCATAATCCGCACGCCACCACTTACCCACCAAGGGGTAATAATCTGATAAAATATCTGCACAGATATCCTCAAAACATAATCCAATATAAGCGTCAAGTTCCTTCCTAATACGGAGCTACAAATCTAAACTAGAAGCAGAAAAAGTTATCCTTTATTTTATATCTTGTGTTCTTGCTCTTTAGTTTCTTTTCTGTCAGGGGCATATCTTTTTTCACAATTCTGACGCGTTCAAGTACTGAAAGGTATTTAGGGAGCTTATTACTCGATATTTTACTAATCTGTGATATTTCATTGAATTTTCTGTATCCGGATACAACTGCATATATGATGGAGAAGTATGGCGTAAGAAGTATTAAATCCTTAATACCATACTCAGGCAGAAAAGCACGTATATGATGATATCTCAGCGACTCAACAACAATCTCATACGTTTTTCTCCCATAAAGTGGTCCGCCATGCCTCTTTGCAATCTTGTAAATTGTGCTTATTATGGTGCCGCACAAGATTATTTTCTTATTTGTATCTTTAAATTTCTCCCACCATCGCTGTAAGATTGTAGGCCATGCTCTATTTACCATATATAGATATTGAAACTCATCAATAATTAGAACCTCATTCTCCGAACGATAAAAATAGTCAAAAAAGTCTTCCCATGTATTAATTTTCACGATCCTATCCCTGATCTGTGACGAAAAATATCCAAGAGGTTCTCGGACGCATCTGCAAGGAAATATAGAGATACCGT
>QMTG01000206.1 GCA_003649915.1 Thermoplasmata archaeon | reverse complement strand
GTGAATACACTCATGGCAAACATCAATGCAGCAACGTCTTTCACAGCCTTTGAGGGCTATAAGTTTGAACAATTGGGGGGCAAGCCTGTAGACCCCTCGGCATGGACAGAATACATAAAAATGGCTTGTTCCAACATGCCAGAGACAATTTTATGGGGCGTGACTTCTGGTAAACTCACAGGCTCAGAAACAAACATAAAAATCTACTATGACGATATCAAATCCATCCAGCGCTCGATTTTACTTCCCCGCATTGAAAGTATGTTGAAAGAGCTGCAGGAATACGGTTTACTCCCAAAGGGCGAATTTCGAATAGAATTCCCGCCTTTGTTTGAGGAGTCTGAAAAAGAGCGTGCGCAGTATGAGTTCATGCGTGCCCGTGCTGCACAGGCACTAGCGGGCGATTTAAACCACCCGCCCATTCTCACGCTCAAGGAAATCCGAGAAACCCTCTATCCCGAACTTCCTGAAATTCCAGAAGGGTTAAAAGAAATTTGGGAAAAGCAATACGGTTTTTCTGTCGAGCGGCAGGAAAACAAGCGCTTAATCATTAACAAACTTGATGATATAGAGCGTAAGAAGTTGCTGGAGAAGTGGCTCTTTCCTGCAGATAAGTGGGAGCACGCAGTTTATGCGACAGCACTTCCTCTTGCCTACAAACTTGAGGATAAATTTATTAAATTTCTTGATAAATATTACCCAATACGGGAGGTTGCCACCGAGAGCGCCGTAACAAAAATAACAAGCGCAACAAACGCTACAGTTCCTGTTGAAGTGCAGGAAAAATTCCTCAAGCGCCTTTTTGGCATCACTGTAGACCACACCAAAATGAAAGAAAAAATCCTCCCCGCCTTGCAACAAACCTTTGATGAGAGTGCCGACTTCACGCTCGAAGCCCTCGATGTTCCTGTCTATTCCCTCCGAGATCCCGACGTGGATAAATGGATAGAACTGCGAGCGGAAACGCACACATGGAAATTCTATGAAAACTGCGCAGAAAAAGCAAAATATGCAATAATTGAAGGCTTGAAAAATGGAGAAAGCATTCAGGCAGTAAAGAAGCGTCTGGGGGAGATTTTTGAAGACAAATCAAACAAGGATTTGATGACGTTAGCACGGACATTGACGCAGGAAGTGGTAAATGAAGCACGAATGCTAGCATATCAGGACAACGGCATTGACAGGGTGATATTCATTGCAACACTTGATGAGCGCACCTGTGATGAGTGCATGAATTACGATGGGAAAGTATTCCCTGTAACAGATATGCCTTTGGTTCCTGTGCATCCTGGGTGCAGATGCACATGGATACCTGAGACTGTGCGCCCAGGAGGGTGGTAAATATGCCGTTTGCGGGTTTCAAGGACTGGGAAGATTGCATCAAAACCCTGATGGAAGAAGGCTATAGCAAGAGTGCTGCGCAGAAAATCTGCGGTGCCTTGAAAGCACGCTTTGAAGGCGAAAAAAACAAATCCAGCAACACTCAAAAGCCATCGTTCAGGCAAAATAGTAAAAATTCCCTTCGTTTTTCCTCAAACGGTAAGATTGAAACAAATAAATTCGCCGAGAGCGAGCGAATTTTTTCGGTGCGGGCAATAATAACAACAGAAGGTGTCATGAATGGGGGATTTAAATCAAAAGAGGAACTCGCTAAATCAGCGTGGCTTTTTGGCAACTGCCCCATCACTTTCGACCATCCTCCATATTCAGAAGTTACGAGTTTGCAGGAAATTATCGGGTTTGCAAACGATATTTCCTTCAACTCCGAAACGGGGGATGTCTCTGCTACACTCAATATTTTCAAAATACCTGACACAGAAGATATAATTGAGAAAATAAAAACAGGAGAAATAAAAGAGGTCTCTATTGGGTATTGGACAACGGACATTCCTAAAAAAGGCAAATATTATAATAAACGACTTAACAAAGAGCAGGAATATGACAGGCTGGAAACGGATATTGTGCCCAACCATATTGCAATTTTACCGCCTGACGTTCCTGCGGCTTGCTCGCCTGAAATGGGCTGCAAAATTGAAACTAACACTGGTGGTGATAGCGTGTCTGAAGGAGAAAAAAAGATAGAGGAAAACGGTGCGGTTGCGGTGCATCATACACCAATTGTGGACGAGCCATGGGATAAAAACAGAGCAATCCGAGAACTAAGGGACTGGGCAGGTGGCGATGACAAGGAAAAAATCAACTGGGAGAAATACAGGCAGGGATTTGCATGGTTTGACAGCAAAAACCCTGACAACTTTGGCAGTTATAAACTGCCACACCATTACGTTCAAGGCGAAAAACTCGTTGCCTCACGGCGTGGTATTATGGCTGCGGCTGCTGCCATCATGGGCGCACGAGGGGGCGTGCAAATCCCTGCAAGGCACATCGATGGAGTTAAGCGCCATATTGCTGCGCACTATCACGACATGGACTTGAAAGCACCATGGGAGCGAGAAGACAGCGCTCTACTCAACGAGGAAATAAACGCACTCTCCGAGGTTGGCATTGAGGCGTTTGAGGACATCCTGACAGATGAGGGGGTAGAAAATTTGAGAAAAATAATAAATGAAGCAAATAAAAATGAGTGCAACTACGAGGCAGAGATAGAGAGATTAAGGGC
>QMTG01000205.1 GCA_003649915.1 Thermoplasmata archaeon | reverse complement strand
CTCTTATTGTTGTGTAATTTTGAATCGTTCCTGAAGCGTTCCACCAAAATTCAAGCCGTAAACCGTTCTGAGCAAAAGACCAGTTAAACACTTTAATGTAATTTCCGAAAGATTGGATGCCATATCGGGACAATACTTCTGAAGGTGTAACTACAACATTCATTCCTGCTTCCGTAACGTTCCATGTTTTCTCATAATTGTCGATCAACTGCCTTTCTGTATCGTCTAAATAGCTCCAAGCATTACCCCAAATTACAATTAAAGCCCATTTTGCATTTCCATTATCATCATAAAAAGTGGAACTTGATAAATTCTCCAAGTCAGCATATATTGTTTTGCATGGAAGCCCTGTAATTCTTACAAATGATTGTATGTAGTTATAACTTGCCGCGGTCAAGCTGGAGTGGCTTATCACCAATACTGCTTGTCGTATTCCCATAGAGTTGTTTTCTGCATGAACCATAACAAGAGGTTCTAAAAGCAGAACCGCTAAAAACACAAAGACAAGTTTATGGTTACCCCCACGGCTAACCACACTCATCATTTAGCTTTTCCTCTTTTTTCTTTTTTGTTTCGCCCGCCACTTACGTTTTTGCTCTCTCCAATACTTACGGACTTCGGGAGGAGCCTTCCCTCCGATGGGACGGCCTCTCCTCCGCTTAGGTTTAGGCTTGGTTTTGGTTTTGGGCATGGCGGGCTTGTTCCTCCTTCTTCTTGAAATGTTAATTGTCCTTGACATATATAAGGTTTACCCAAACAGCAACCTCCAAGCCGTCTTAGCCGACCTCTTCAAAAACCGTTTAGTCTTAGGGCTCGTCACGACGCTTTTAACGCCCTTACAAACCTTAACGGTTCCTTCAGACAGAACCTTCAAAGGCAACCGTTCCCCACGTTCAAAACTTTTAAGTTCCCTCTGCAGTTCCTCAATATCAGACTGCACTTCACCTATTTCTTCAAGGAGTTCACGTTCACGTCTTAAAAGTTCAAGTTCACGCTCTAAATCTTCAATACTTTCATCCTGTTTTTTGCGTTTAAACAACATTACTTCTTTCGACCCTTCCTTCCCTTTTTGTTTCTCTTCTTCTTTTTACGGTTACGGCTTGACTTTTTAGTTTTTCGTTTGCGAGTTGAAGACGATGACCCAAACAAAATTTTGTAGGCGGACTTACTAACCTCCTTCACGCTTTGCTTAACTTTCGGATCGTTCAAAACACGCTTAACTGCCTTCTCAGTTTTTAACGTGGCTTTTTTAGCGTGAGGCTTAACGAGGCTTCCCACAACCTTACTGACGCGGACAATACGGCTCTGCTTGACCTTCAAAGCTTTAATGCGTAACCGTTCACGGAGAATTTGCTCTTTCAATTCTTTGCGTCTCTTAAGGTTCTCCCGCGTCCTCTTAAGTGCCTTAAGTCTTTTTTCAAGTTCTTCGAGGCGGTCTTCACGTTTCTTAATTTGATCGGACAACTGTTTCTGTTTACGGGTAAACTTTGTTTTCAGTTTGGAAAGGGATGACAGACGCACCATCACAGATTCCCCTTATTGTCAAGGACAAAAAACAAATAGCAAAGAACAACATATAAAACTTTCTACAAAATATTGTCTTGGAAAACCGAAAACTTTAAATATAGGTCGTTTGACAATATTGTGTGGTGATTGAGATTGAGCAAAACAAATCATGATTCTGTAAAAGAATTTTTGAGCCTAATTTTAGTTGGGTTGATCTTTATGGTTCTTGCGGGGATAGGTTGTCTCTATGCGTATCACATAGGCAAAATCTCCTTTGAAATTTTCATATTTGTTATTTCAATTAACACCTTGCTTTTCTTTTTGTTGATACGTTCTCTATCTGAAAAATGCTAAACATTTAAGGAGTGGAAAAAATGGATACGGCGGTTCTGACCTCGGTATCGGCTTCGGCTGGAGCTGTAGTGGGGGATTCCACAGATTTTTATTATTGGAAAGCAGTTTGGACACGACGTTACCAAAACATTTACAACACAGTTAAGCCGAAAGAGTCGAGAGAAACGTTTGTTAAGAAATGTCTCGGGAAAAGGTTTGTTAGAACGTTTTGTCGGCCTAGTAAGCGAGATGAAATTTTTGCTTTAGACATGCATCGTTGGTTTCAAGAAGCGTTAGACGCAGGTTTGTGGAAAAACGAAGACATAATTCAGTTTGTAAAAGAGCGGTATCAAGAAGAATATTTAGCGGCAGGAGCTTGCGAGATCATAGCGTATGTTCTGGTAATTATAATGATAATATTATTTTTTGGACTTTTTGGAATATAGACTACATAAAAAGAGGGGGAGGGGAAAAGTTTTTGGGGTGGCTGAGAGGATCACTGCCCGCCTACCCGCTTCGCCATGTAGGTGACTGAGGCGATCCCCACCATCAAGGCGACCAGAATAAGGATTTGAGCCATATTCTGGGCCGCCGAGGTGAGGTTAGCGGACACGGTCGCCATGAAGCCGATACCCGCCAAGACGAGTATGACGGCTATGGCGAGCACGTATCCGAGGATCGGGAAGACGGGTCTCATCATGCTGTCTGAAGCGGACATGGTTTGGTTTTCAGCCCTCCTAACGACTGACCGAGAAGTATTTGTCTTTGACAAGGTATTTAAATTTTTTGGAGT
>QMTG01000204.1 GCA_003649915.1 Thermoplasmata archaeon | reverse complement strand
GTGGTGAAGAAGTTATTGTTTTTTATCCAGAATAGGTAGTCATAGTGCGCAAAGTTCTGCTGCCCCACGCCTATGCCAGTGCTCCCGACCACAAAGTCCTGGCGGTTCCTCGGCGCTGTTATATATATCTGCTTGACGAACGTGTAGCTCTCGTCCTCATCCTCAAATAACACCTTCAGTGTGTACGCCTGCCTTCCCGGAATCCACGGGTCCTGGTTGGCAAACTTCAAATCTATGTAGAAGACGTATGCGCCAAGGCCCGTATCGGTTGTCACAGCGCTCATCAGCGGCAGCGAGGGTGGCGTGCCGCGAACTTGTGTGTTCCCGTAATAATCGCTGATCGTGCTATCACCCAATGCTGGCGTGTCGAGTGTGTTGACGAAGAGTGCAACATAAATGCGATCCGATGTCTCAAACTCGTTCGTTGGCGGTACTAGATCGCTCGGATACTCCTTATATGTGTTTATCCCCGTAATGTTTTGAGGCTCGCCTATTATTATTGAGTCTGTGGCGTAGAACGCATGGCCAAGGTCGTCTTTCAGCCTTATGATGACTGTGAACATGCCGTCCGGGTAGCCAGAGGTGTTAAATTTGTACTCGTAGAGATATGGACTTGTGCCTATGAGCTCAAATGCTTCATACGACGACGGCGGCACAAGGGCGTTTCCTGCTTGCGTCATTAAGATAAAGGTGTTCTCAGTATTTGCGGCGTATATGTTCCACGATGCGACTCGAACGTATACCCAGTCCCCCTGTGTGAAGTTCCTGCATGGTTGACTGATGTCCACGTACGTTTCATTACCCTTAAATATGTCATAGCCCTGCAACCCACTAGTATATGAAATATACGAGGGTATGCCGCTCTCACTGTAATTTCCTGTTGCATTGAGATAATAATACGTACTGTTAAGATAGGTCTGATAAACGCCAGGCTTAAGCACAACCCTTAATGTCATGTATGTGTGTGTTTCATGCCCTTTTATATCTTTTGCACTGATTTTCACTGTTTTTCCATCCCATGACAGTTTTGCACCTTCCGTATTCTCATAATAGAATAATACCGTGCTACCCGATACCAATGACATGTTTTTTACACCAAGACCTATCTGGCTAAGATCAATATTTACACCATTTGTGTCTATATCCCTATCCTTGTCTGTTATTTTTGCATATATACGAAAAGAGGCGTTGGCATAGAGCTCTGAGGCTTTCTGCCATACCCCATCAACATATCGCTCATACCATTTATCAACTATCAATGGCGGCTCTTCTCCACCAGCCTCTACCAACGTTATCGTCCATATTAACGACCCCCTACTATTATCAATTATGGATACTTCTACGAGTTCTGCCTCGGAAAGGTTATTTATGGCGAGGGGTGCAAGTTTTGCAGGGGGGCAGTGCCAGCACCAGGTTTCACCGATGTCCCAGTCATTTCCTATGTTTTTACTGCTGTTTGAAAGGAACAAGTTAATATACTTGGATACTCCGTTGGCTCTAATATGCACAATTATTAAGGTACTCCAATTATAAAGTATATCCCCACCCTTATGTGTGATATTTATCCAGTTATTTTCTAAATCGCTCCCGTCTGCCGTGAAGTCAATATGCAAATTTGAGGGAGGTGCCTTCATGGAATAAACCCACCAAAATACAGAGGCGAAGAGAGTTACAGTTATTCCGAGAGTGATAATGGTACCTATTACTTCAGATTGCGCCCTCTTATCCTTGCGAAGGATAACACGCCTCCTCATCTCCATCACCCAATGTTAGATATGCATCAGGATATATATAAATGTAGTGTGGTAATTACCACATTATTACCATTATTTTTAAAAGCCAACTTTTGTTTAGTTCTCACATGATTGTCCAGATAATACCTATCGGGCTGAATAAGGAAGAAATATCAACCCTTCCAGATTTTCCATTCAAATACTCAGTACATGAAAATATGCCTATCCCCCAACACGCCCACCACATATTTCGCCGCCAGTACGATGCCTCAAAGATTGTAAGGTACTGCGCACAATACAGAAAAAACAATAATCTAGTGCTAGGTATTGTTAGTGTTGATATATATGTGCGGGGTATGAACTTCTTATTTGGGCTTGCGATTCCCGCGCTGAAGACAGCGGTAATATCACTGCACAGGCTTGGAAGCGCGAATCTGAGGCTTTACCAATCCAGAGTTGTAAAGGAGGCAGTGCACGAAATAGGACACCTGCTAGGGCTTGAGCATTGCCCGAGGCGTACATGCGTAATGCACTTCTCAAACACCTTGGCGGATACTGATAGAAAGGGCGAGTGGTATTGTCCAGAATGCGAGACAAAAATAAGGGAAATTTTTCCGTACAGGAAGTAATATATTGCACAAATCCATACACCATCATGGGCGCTTTTGATGCCAGAAAGGAGTTTTATGAGGAACTGCTGCGAAGAACCGCAGATTCCCTAAGAAGGCGTGGATGGAAGGCTAGAATTATCGAGGATTGTGGCGAGATAATAGGAGAGATTGGAGGAAAAACCGTTGGAGTGCCTGGCTCAATCACAGTAAGGGAATGCGGGCTCATGGAAAAACTCAGGGAGAATTTCAGGGTTGTGGAGCACTGGGAATCTAGCGGGAAAAGAGAGGACGAGGT
>QMTG01000203.1 GCA_003649915.1 Thermoplasmata archaeon | reverse complement strand
GAAGGAAAAAACATATCGGTTACCATAATATCTGGCGGTGGAAGTGTCGGGGGATTGGTAGAGGTTGGTGACGGGCACTATGTGTGCACATACACATCGCCGCAGACTCCATCAACCAATGTCATGAACATCACCTACGCTAATCTCTGGACACATGTGAGCGTGCATTCAATAATGGTCACTGTTAGCGCTAAAAAATCCTCCGATGTTACCATGGCATCACCGAACTCTACCATAACTTACATTCTGGAGTACGTATGTGAGGGAAACGATGCTTTGCGCGTGGTATGGATAAACGATACTCTACCGCCCGAGTTAGAGTATGTTAGTGATTCATCAGGCATTACACCCAATATCAGCGGGCGAAACATCTCATGGCGTTTTGAAAATGTGGACGTGGGGAGCCACAGTATAACACTGAAAGTAAGGGTGCGGGGGTATGTTACTCCAGGAACAAACATCACAAACAAATTTTCTGTTGAGTATTTCGATAGATTTGACAGAGAGTTTTACACGGAGTCAAACACCATCATGGTGAACATTATTGAGCAAGGGACGGGTGGCACTCCACCAACAATCAGTGGTGTGCCTAATGTGGTGGTGCACTACGATGCTCCCTACGTCCTTGACCTGAGCCCATATGTGTATGATCCTGATACTGACAAGGAGAACCTTACATTAATACTCTCGGACACTCTTCACGCTTCTGTGAGCCCCTCTGATAACCTCAAGATCGTTCTAAACTATCCAGAGTACATTGGGGATACAAAGGCTCCTTACACAAGAAACCTTACAATAACCGTAAGCGACGGCTATGGCTCATCATCGCAAACAATCACCATCTACGTCCTCGAGGACTATCCGCCCCAACTCGTCGCCCCCCTCTCCGATGTTGTGTTTGACGAAGATTGCATCTACTGGGCCTTTAACTTGGACGATTACTTCAAGGATCCTGAGGGAGCAGTTCTTGAGTACTACGCTATTGGGATGAAAAACATTACAGTACACATTGCAGAAAACAACAGCGTGCGTTTCTCAGCAGTCAAAAATTGGTATGGAATGGAGAGAATAACTTTTGTGGCGTATGATCCAAATCCAGAGCACTATTACGCAAAGGCTCAGTGTGTAATAAACGTTACAGTACGCCCGGTTAATGACCCACCAGTCATGCTCCCAATAAGCGATATACAGTGCAATTGCGGTGAAAATTACACAATAGACCTATCAAAATATATATACGATGTGGACAACAACTTCTCATCACTGAGCATAATTGTAAAAACAAAGGCTGAGTGGTCAATTAACGGCACAATACTTGTGCTCAACTACGAAAGCCCCATGGTTGATGAGATAACGATAAGTGTGAGCGATGGAGAGTACGTGGTCTCGGAGACTTTCAACGTAACCGTTGGTGCAGTGGGTGCTCCCAAGGAAACGTTCAGTGCAAAACGTATTCTCCCACTGCTTGCCACAATAGCTGCAGTTATAGGCGCCGCCGTATGGGCACTATACAGACAGAGAACGGTGATTGATGAAGTTTTTCTCGTATACAGGGATGGCACACTCATCGCACATGCAACTAGGAGGTTGAAGCCCGAGTACGATGAAGATATTATGGCGGGTATGTTAACAGCAATACAGGACTTCGTCAAGGACTCATTCAAGGACGAGGCTGAGTGGACGCTTAACAAGCTGGAGTTTGGCGAGAGCAGCATACTAATAACCCATGGAAAGCACTCATACCTTGCGGTAGTCTATAAGGGAAGAGCAGGGGAAAGATTGAGAGAAAAAATGGATGATGCACTCTCAGAGTTTGAGGAAAAGTATGCGGAGGTTCTTGAGAACTGGGACGGTGTACTGGACAGATTCAGGGGAGCACGGGAAATAATAGAGAAAATGCTTAGATGATTGAGGGGATAAGATTAAAAACGGTACTACTTTTTAAGACGCCCGCCGCAACCGGTGACGTTGAGCCAAGGACATTCTGCAGCGTGCGATGATACGTCATCGCTCCCGGCGGGCACACTGATGAGTACGTTGTCGGGGGAAATATTGGTGTGCATTGGTTTGGTATGAGATCGTTTTAGCCATTACCCGTACATCACCATCATTGTATTTATTTCTCATGCATTGCCGTTCACTTTTTCACCAAACACCTCGGCAACAAGTTTTCTTATAGTCTTTTCGTGCACCTCTTCAAAATAAAACATATAATAGTTGGGGCAATCATGGTCAAGAAGGCAGATATTCAGTTCTGGGTCGTATATGAGAGGATAAAGAGCACAGCCCATTGGTCTATACTCATATATTTTGCAGAGTCCGTTTCTGAGAAAAACGCAGGCGCTATTCACGTTTTTAAGGTACAATACGCCATCGACCTCCACACAAAATTCTTCTCTCTTATAGCCCAATGATTCTATTCTTTTTACATCCGCATCGCACAAAACCATCTCGGTGTTATGGCAACAGAGGGAACATTTGCTTATTTGGCAAGGCAATGATGATGTTACCGGGTAGCGCTGTCTTATGCAACGCTCCCCTCTCTCCTCACCTGCGCCAGCATTTATTCTTCGGGTCATATCTCAGACCCATGCTCTTAAGGTATTTTCTGAGCATATCCTTGGTCTTCTTCACACCCTCAATTTTG
>QMTG01000202.1 GCA_003649915.1 Thermoplasmata archaeon | reverse complement strand
GGGCTTTAGCGTTTGGATACTTCTCAAACAACCTGTCCGCAGCCGGATAGGTGATATCGTCGTTTGTTCTTTGCGAAAGAACTGTGGATATGAGTACACGAAATGGGTCCGGGCACTTATTTCTCTCACCGAACATTTTTTGCAGCCTTTCCACGGCAATTATTGCCCTTTCTCTTTCGCTATTTCTATTCATACTATCTGTGGTAAATTAAAAATATGAAGAAAAAGTTTTTTATATTTGCGCATGATGATTGTGCAATGTCCCCGCTTGTTTTTGTGCTGATTTACTCCTTCCTGCTCGGCTTGAGAAAGGGAAGCATTGTGTGTGTTGGTGTGTGCAGCCCTGCCCTTATAATAAAGGCTAAGGATTGTAAATCTCCTATACGCGCATCTATTGAATTTAACACACCACGCGTGCTACTGCTAAGTATGGCAGGAGCATTTGTGGGCTTTCTGGGTTACACAACGGCATACAGCACGGGAATAAACGCCATGTTATGCTTCTCAACAATTGCATACACATTCCTTGCAATAATGTTCATAGCATATGCTATGTATACTGTGGCAAAAATCATGGGTGATGAGCATGGTGAGCAATCCAAGAGCAATCCTTCAACCCCGCCCCTTTACAATTTACTTTATTTTTTCCTAGCACCTGTTAGAAAGTTCTTCGGGAGAAGATTTTATGCCTACACAGGTATCACCCTCTCAATAATATGCATGGGCGAGTCATTGCTTACAATTGAGATGCTGGCAATATTGGGCGCAACGTCATCCTTTTCTCACAGCAGCCTTGCAGCATCATTAATTGGCGCATCCGTTATGTTTTTGTTCGCGATCGGGACATCCATACCTGTGACAATAATAATATTCGGCGCAGATAGAATTAAGAACAAAACAAAACTTTTGGAAAAAATAAGGCTGGTGACTGCTCTCGCAATGATGGCTGTAGGCATATCCCTTCTATACTTGATAATATTCCGTATAGAGTTCCTTTACGAAAGTTATATAATGTAAGCACTCATTATTATTCTGAGGGGTTATTACAACGGGTGCGTCTGAAATGAATGGGGTAAATGCTGAGAGGGCAAGGAACATGCACGATGCCGTGAGAGAGGACAATGGAATAGGTGTGATATACGGAAATGTTGGAACAACGTATTTTGACTGCAGTATCGTGGGCAGTGTTGAGAAGAACGATTACATACAGGTGTGGCACGATAAGCACGGCTGGGTTCTCGGCCAAGTTGTTGATTTGCAGCGAAGAACCACTCTCGGCACAGAGGATGCAAAGGCAATATTCATGGGTGAAGATGTGAGTTATGACGAAATACTCATTGGTAGGGTCATGGTTATAGGGTACAGGGATAAGAAGGGACTTTTACGCCCCCCAACTACGCCTTTCAGGGCTGGAGAGAAGGTTTATAGGGCTGAGGAAGACACAATACGCCGCGTCCTTGGCCTAAAGGCTGAGAAATCTTTGGGGGCATACATAGGAAAACTCTATGGCCACAACATTGACGTGTACTTGGATATAAACGGTCTTGTGCAAAAGCATGTAAGTATACTGGCAAAGACGGGTGGGGGAAAGAGTTACGTGGCTGGTGTGCTTATAGAAGAACTTATCAAGCACGATGTAACCACTGTAATAATAGACCCACACGGTGAATACCCCTCCCTTAAGAGAAGGGGGAAAGAACCCACAGATAAGAGGTTTGGCATTGTGCCAAGGTCTTACGCGTCAAAGATAATAGAATTCTCCCCAGATACTACAATAAATAAGGATGCAAAACCCCTAAGATTCACATTAGCCAATATAACGCCTAGGGAATTGCTCTCTCTAACAAACCTAAAATCTGGACGCACATACCTTACATACCTTCGCCGCGCCCTTGATTACCTTAGGGAGACAAAGAGCAACTACACCCTCAGTGACGTAATAGCGGTTCTTGAAAGCGAAGAAAACCCACCAGTAACTCTTATTTCCGAACTTGAATACCTGCGCGAGATTAACTTATTTGCCCCTCAAGGCACGAGAATAAACGATCTAGTTGTTGAGGGAAAAACCACAATAATAAACCTTCGTGGCACCCCACCGGATGTTCAGGAACTCGTGGTAAGCAGGGTTGCAACTGCGCTCTTTGAGCTAAGGAAAATAAACAAGATACCACCGCTCATGATGGTTGTGGAGGAGGCACACAATTACTGTCCTCAGCAGGGCGTGGTCGCATCGTCAAAAATCCTGAGAACAATAGCATCTGAGGGAAGAAAATTCGGATTTGGGCTGATGATAATAACCCAGAGGCCTGCCAAGGTGGATAAAAACGTGCTGAGCCAGTGCAATACCCAGATAATTCTCAAGGTGACAAACCCGCATGACTTGCGCGCAATCATAAGTTCTGTGGAAGGACTGACAACGCAAACTGCGGATGAGATACAGCGCCTGCCACTTGGTGTGGCAATTGTCACATCACCCAACTTATCAATGCCGCTATTTGTTGAGATCAGGCCTAGGGAAACAATGCATGGTGGAGAGTCTGTAAGGGTTGTGTAATGAGCGTTAAGTGAAATTGCCCGCGTTCCCGATATTTGAGGTGTCAATAAAATGAATACCAACATGGATACACTTAAAGATTTACGTTCTAAATC
>QMTG01000201.1 GCA_003649915.1 Thermoplasmata archaeon | reverse complement strand
GGTGCTTATGGAAACAAATGGCTGCCCGTGCTGAAAAAATACGGAGTTGAGTTTAAACCGCTTCCGAACGTGGAGTGGAAAGAGCATGAGCCAAAAAGCGAATTGCTCGCATTCCCCAAACTTTTTGAAAAGGTTCTCGTGCCCGAAATATATCCGGGAAGCTATATCCTGCACCTGCCCACGGTCAAAACGCACGGGCATACAATAACAACCGGTGCCGTAAAGAACGCCTTCGGCGGTTTAATACCGAGGTACAGGCATCACGCGCACAAGTTCATTCACGAAATAATGGTGGATCTCGTTATTTTGCAGAAGGAAATTTTTTCCGGAATGCTTAATGTGATGGACGGCACGGTAGCGGGAGACGGCGCGGGGCCGAGAACGATGAACCCGAGAATTCTAAATTTAATTCTCGCGAGCAGCGATCCCGTTGCCATAGATGCTCTTGCAGCAAAAATAATGGGGTTTGAGCCAATGCAAATTCCCTATCTCAAAATGTGTCACGATATGGGGCTCGGTATAGCGGATGTTGAACAAATAGAAATCCTTGGGATGGACGAAAGAGAGGTGCTCAGAATGAATTTCGGTTTCAAGACGAGAAAAAGCCCGATAATATTTTTCGATCAGCTGCTGAGAAAGGGCACCATGCGATTTAAACCGTTGCACGATTTTCTCTTCTACTCTCCGGTTTTCAAACTCTTCATTCTCGCCTCCGCAATCTATCACGATTACATCTGGTACCCAACCGTCGGAAAATACAGGATCCGGAAATTCATGCGGAGCGAATGGGGAAGGCTGTGGAAAAAATATCCTTACGGTGAATATCCTAAAAATGCTTATCTGAGAGAATGGGACGTGTACTGATTTTCGCTTCTTTTAAAAATCTTCTGTAAACCCTTCCGTAATATCTGTGGGAGAGAATTTTTCTCAGAGCGCTTCTCCCCGTTGTCAGATACCACCATTTGGTGTTGTACTGGGTAACGATAAAGGAGAAGAAGTCAAAAAGTTTGGTTTCGAAAAAAGTTTGCGAACGAGCGGTGTTTTTCTGCTCATTTTCTCTACCCGGAAAACTATGTTCTCCTTTGGCGGCTCGAAGTTTGCAACAAAAAACCTGTCTCCAACGATTTTTACATTTTTCGTTGTGCCTATGCCGAGGTTTTCCGCATGGAAAATGTGTTTCACCGTTTCCGGATTTAATCCCATGAATTTCGCAGCAACGTAATCCAGCGCAACCAAATCATTTCCGGCCAGGATTACGTCGCAGATTTTTGGTTTCCCAGTTCTCGGACCCCTGCCCTGCATGCATATGCTTCCATCCACAACCGCAAAATCCACCCTAACCGCTTTATTCATTTCCGCTATGGCTTTATCGGCAACCGCATGGTATCTATGCCTGTACCTCGGCAAAAAACCCCATGAGTTTTTCAAGCAGCACGTAATTTTTGTTAAACCGTGTGTTTTTATAACGGGCAGGGTAATTATGGAATCCACTCTCGTTAGAATTTTCGGGATTTCGATGTGGTCGAAAATCTCTCCCCCGAGTTTTTTTCTTACGCATTTCTCTTCGGAAAGATTGACGAGCTCGCAGCCGTATTTCCGGGCTATTTTCTCGTACCCCCAGAGCTTAACCGTATACCAGAACTGTTTCACGGTGGCGAGATCCGTATCGCCGATTATTATTCTGGCGTGCTTCATTTTTTCACGAATAGTTTTAACAACGCTTTCGAGCACTAGTGGAGAGGTGTTCAAACCCGGGACAAACTGGTTTCCCATTGCATTTATTTTGAGAAAAATTCTTTTCCCCTTTACGGATTTCTCCCACTCCGCAAGCCTCATCGCTCTCCTTACCGCATGCTCCACTCCCTTTTCGTAGTTTATCTTAACGAACGCCACCTTTGGCATTTTCCATCTCCTTTAAAATCATGCTCGCCGTACGAATCCCGGATTTTAATGCCGTGTTCATGGTTCTTATCTCCGGATAGGTTGTGGCGACTCCGGTGAAGAAAAGGTTTTTCACAGGAGCTTTTACAGCAGGCATGTATTTTGCATAATTTTTATCATACAGAGGGCTCGCATACGGCTCGCGGAACACGCGGTAATCGAAAATCTCGACATGGGGAAAGATCTGCTTTATTTCCCCGATAAAAAGTTTCGCTATTTGCTCATCGCTCAAATTCCAAAGCTTTCCGGGAGCGTATTTCCATATCCATGCAAATTTAAACTCATAGCCTTTTGCTAAATTTGTATGCTCTATGATTCCGCCAAAACTTTTATCAAAAACATTTATCCAGTAAAATTTGCTCAGCTGAGAAGAGTAAAAAATATCGACGCATATGCTTGAGCAGTATTTTATTCTTTCAAGTTTTTTTCTATAGCCTTGCGGTAAACCCTTTGCCATTTTCAGAAACACCGGAAGGGGAGCGGAATTTACAACTTTTTTTGCTTTTATCGTTTTTCTCCTTCCTCTTTCCCTGTACTGAATTTTTATTTCATTTCCGAAAGAGATTTTGATTACGGGGCTCGCTAACTTAATTTCTCCTCCGCTTTTTTCAACCTCCTTTCTCAATCCCGAAAGCATGCTGTGTAGCCCTTTTTTCGGGTAAAGAAACCTTCCGGTTGCCTCGCCTTCCTTTAATCGCATCGCCAGTTCGCTTGCCGAAATTTCCTTTAAAGGCAG
>QMTG01000200.1 GCA_003649915.1 Thermoplasmata archaeon | reverse complement strand
GGCATTTGTTGACCAACTATCCGCCATTGTGGTTCGCTTGCTTCGCCGACTTCTTGGACGATTGTATCTATCACACCTTCTAAATGATTACCTGTCTCAAACCGCCCCTGCAAACTATCTTCAGGCAACTGCTGTTTGTCCCAAGCGGTTCGCAGATAGTACAAATACCGCAGGCACGGCGAACCTAATTGACTGATACGATTGACATGGACAGGAAACACCTTTTTCTTTTTTTCTAAAACTGCCTTTACTGCTCTATTAATTATCTCCTGCATCACTCACTCCTTTGACGTCTCTAAATATTACTTCAAACCTACATGCCCATTCACAGACATAGAAATCCACCGCAAGGTCAGCCTTTTGTGCAACCTCTACACTATCCTTCTCCCCGATTATCACGCTACCACTTTCTTCTTTTATAATACATTGCATATAAGGAAGCGATTCGTACTTATCACCTACAAGTTTAAACGCAATTATCCCGCAAATCTCATTGCCACGATGCGAATAATATGAAACAATTCCTAACTTATTGGCTAATTCTGTTCTCCCAATAGGTTCGCCCCAACGTATTTTTACTACGTCTGCATACTTACCAAGAACATCAGCCAAACATTGCCTTAATCTCGCATCTTGTAATGTTTTTGTCATTCTTTATCTCCTTTGACTTTGTCCAACACTTCATACGCCTTCTTTATCTTGCCGTAAGTAGCATTCAACCATGTCCCTGATAATTCATCTAATTTTTTACCATGCACAAGCGAACCATCCTTACCTACGAACGCCGATATTGTTTCAACAATCAGGTCAACCATTTCTTCAGGTGATTTGTCTTTATAAAATCCCATCGCATTCGGCTTCAAATGCCAGTTGCCTTCCGCATCCATTTGCGGGATATATCCCGCCTCTGCTATCTTTCGGCACATCTTGCGTATCTGTTCTTTCTTGTCTTCGTCAACTGCTTGCTCTTTGGCTTTTTTACCGTTTCTGTATTGCTCACTGTTTGTAATTTCGTCTGCTCGTATCGGTACAGGTTTGACCTTCCAGCCCATATTCTCAAAGACTTCTAAAGGCATTCGCCGTAAACCTAATAGCGACCTGATTGCGTTAGATACAAAACGCCTATAAGCAGCAGTTTGAATATCACTTTCTTTTATCTGTTCAATAGTCTTCCAGCCATCCTTCTTGGTATAACCAAGTAATTTTTCTCTCGTTGAGTAAATACCCTGAACAAATATCTTTCGCCCCTTCCAGCAAGCGTATCCTGTGTAGATATACTCGTACCCCTTACCGATTTCGTCTTCAAATTCTCGCTTCTCCCACTTGACATCGGACATACTGATACTAAAGTGTTTGGCTAATCTTTCTGCCCCAGCAGACGACAACTCGACCACTCCATTAGGGAATGCAACCCAATCTTTAGGATAAGTACACTTGACCAATAAGTTATAGACAACCTTGGTCAATTGCTCGGCGTGCCTGGATGACGCCTCTAATTCGCTAATCAAACTCTTTATCTCGCCTTCAGTCGAAGGTAATTCCATAATCATCTCTTCTTGTTCTTGCCGTACAATTTCGCTTTCGTTCTGTGCCATTTTGTACTCCTTTTCTTATCTATCTTGCCTATTATCTTCACCAGACAACAGCCACAAACTACCGACACTGCATCTTTGTTGGCTAATGGTTTTATTTCGTAGTTGCATATAGAACAATACGGTGAATTAGCCCGTGCAGCCATAATAGAAAGAACGCCCTGCCAGCACTGACCAGAAGACGAACGTGAAGCGATGCAGTGATCGGGGAAGCATTCGGATTGACTGACAGGGCGTTCCATAGGATATTCCTCTTTAGTTTATATCAAGTCGTTTTTTCAACGCCTCCATTGCTTTGGAAAAATCAACATAATCTGCACTGTATAACAAAATTTTTTCCAGGCTTATTATTATTTCTTTCAAGTCATCTACAGGCATTACGTTAATTTCCTTAAGACGCCTTTCTACGCCTATACGTGCTTCTTCAATCGCTTTGTCCACTGCGCCAATTACTATCTCTTTGATGGTATCGGGTAGCCCACACTGCCGCTTCGCTATTCTGCGGAATAATACATGCATTGTGTCTATATATCTGTTAAGGCTTTCCAAATCATCCTCGTACTCGCTGTGGCCTCTCAATGCTTCTTCTCTGATGCGCTCAACTGCATCCCACAATTTTGAAATCCGCCTCTTTGCCATTAATCGAAGCCATTCCAGATATTCTTCCTCTACCGTTGGATTATTCATGTTTGCCATTTTTATCTCCTTTCTACCATTATATTACCTTCAACCTGATAAAAAATCTGTTCTCTTCTAAAAAAGAACGGCAGGCGGGGGAGACCTGCCGTCTTGGGCGGATGAGGCTGGCGATGAAAGGAGAGAGAGCGATGAAGAAGGCAGTGGATTTACTTGCCAGTATCTTTATCGTGATGCTTCTTGTCTACCCACGCAGCCACGACAAATAACACTAACGACGCCAGTCCTTCACCCAACGCAGTGGCAGTTTCATTGGCGTTCGCCTTGTCAATACCTAACTTGGCAAACAAAGCGACAAGACCGTAAAGGATTAGCCTTGTTATGATTTTGGCTACTGGTTTACGCAATAGTTCAATTATCTTTTCGCCTGTCATTTTCATCATCACCTTATAAG
>QMTG01000199.1 GCA_003649915.1 Thermoplasmata archaeon | reverse complement strand
ATCTTGAATTAATGGAGATAAGCAAAACATTTATTTGCCATGTTTATAATCTGGGTTGTGAGGGATTGAACCATGGTGCTGGACACGCTGCGGAGCATGGTTCAGGAGTTGAAAAATTTCGGTGTTGAGATGTGTGCCATTGTGCAGAGGAATGGGAGGCCCGTGATATACGATGGGATAGATGGGAGTGTTGTTGATACCTATGCCACACTTTCGGCAACAATTGTCGGTGCTTCGGAGGTAATTTACACAACCTTGGGTATAGGAATGCCCAGCGGTGTTTTTGTGCGCTCTGAGGGTGGAATATTCGTTGGCATTCCCCTTGGTAGAAAGGCTGTGTTCGCCGCTGTTGTTAAGAATGAGGAGGCGCTGGAGAAAGTGTACGAGTATGTTGCTAGGATGAAGGAGGTGCTTGAAAGTGTATGAGCGCATTCCAAAGGAGATTGTTGATTTTCTTTCAAGCAAGGGCGGTCGCTCATTGCTAATTAAGGGCAGTGCTGGAACTGGGAAAACAACATTTGCATTACAGGTTCTTGAAGAACTCGGGACTGTTAAGGAGAGTTTTTATTTGTCCACGAGAGTGTCAGATGATGCACTTTACAGACACTTTCCTTGGCTCAAGGACAAGGAGATGAGGGACAGGATAATAGACGCCAGCAGGGTGCTTCTTGAGGCGATGTACAAGGAGGAAGATGTAATACTGACGGGCGTTGAGGAGGAAGAGGGAACCTTAAAGGCGGCGAAGAAGTTTTTGAGTTCAATATATGAAGAGGAGTATGTGCCAACAAAGGTTGATAGAACAAGGCTTAGTGTTTTGCTTGAGAGAAACAGAATGCCCGAGGTTGAAAGAATATACGACTCCATTGACCACATCCTGCCCAAAAAATCCCTGCTCGTTATTGACAGCGTTGAGGGTATAACCCATAAGTACGGGCTTGAGGCTGAGGAACTCATATACACAATTCAGAAAGACCTTGTGGAAAACTCAAATACCAACATATTGCTCGTGCTTGAGAAAAAGGATGCGCCCAATCTGGAGTATTTAGTTGATGGTGTTGTGTCTCTGAGCATGTACTTTGTTGATGGAAGGCTTGTAAGGCAGATTAAGCTGGAAAAACTCAGGGCTACAAGGATATTGCAGCCCAACTACCTTATAACTTTGGATGGCGGGAGGTTCAGATGCATCAGACCATTCGATGATGGAGAGAAATTTTCCAAGTGGTCTCCGGTTGGGGATAAAGATGGTTTTTACAGTACAGGCATACCTGACCTTGATGCAATACTCGGCGGTGGATTAAAGAAGGGAAGTTATAATGTTATAGAGATTGATGAAAATGTCACAAACAGCGAGTACTTGGCAATAGTGAGACCTATTCTTCTTAATTTCATATCAAACAATCGAGGAGTTATGGCAGTCCTGTCAGGGGGAGACCATCCTGAGAATTTGAAGAACGACCTGTGCAGGTTTATTGACGAGTCCTTGTTCAGGAAATGGGTCAGGATTGTTGATTATTTCTCGTCCGAGAGCAGTGAGGACTACATACTGGCAATGAGCGGAAAGAGTGCTGACGAAATAAGGAGGATGTGGCTGGAGAACATAAATGCGATAAGGGGTGGTGGTGCAGGTCCGATAATAGATTACACAGGTTTTGACACTCTTGAGTATCTTAGGGGAGATACCATAGCGATAAAGGACCTATTCAGTGCCGTTGCCCAGATAAAAATATCAAAAGATGTTGGTATAGGTGTAATCAAGCCTGGGCTTAAAATCGCGCAGGAAATCATGAACATGGCAGATACCCATCTGAGGATAATTGATATAAATAGAACACCGTGCATTTACGGGATAAAGCCTAAGACCATAATGCACGCCATCACGGTTGACCCTGAGAAGGGGCTACCATACATAAAACTCGTGCCCATCGTGTAAGGAGATGCGGAGATGTTTTGCCCAAAATGTGGTTCCCTCATGCACCCTGAGGAGAAGGCATGGATTTGTACGAGATGCGGCCATGTGGTTGAGAAGGAGGGAAGTGGTGAGGTAATTGTTACCAAAGCAAAGGAAACAAGGGACATACTTGTGGTTGGTGATGAGGAAACATTGCCGAGGACTAGGATAAGGTGTCCAAAATGTGGAAACAACGAAGCATACTGGGTGCTGAGGCAGACTAGGGCGGCAGATGAGCCTGAGACAAGAATTTACCGCTGCACAAAGTGCGGGCATACATGGCGTGAGTACGCGTAGGCATATCTACACGAACACCCCCAGAGGTTTTGTGAAAATCTGCCCAGATAAGCAAACTTAATCTTTCTCCTACCCACTGTTTGAACTATCAGCCAGTGCTATTTCTTTTCCAGTTTTGACCTTTTCACCCAGCACTTGCCGTTATGCCAGATTTCACCCTTCATTATATCGCACTCATCCTTCGGCTTTGAAATGGGAACGTGGTCTGTGGCAAACAGCATAATGTCCCCAAGATTAGTAAAACCCCTGTCCATCTTATTCCCAAGACTATCCATTTTATTATTGAGACTATCCAACTTACTGTCAATGCCATCCAATTTACTGTCAATGCCATCCAACTTATGCAATACTGCCCTTCCATAGTCTACGAACTTAGCCATCTCCTCGGCAACAAACCCCTGTTAGTTAGCCTCCCAGTCACCCACTTACGGGTATTTT
>QMTG01000198.1 GCA_003649915.1 Thermoplasmata archaeon | reverse complement strand
TCTTTGGAAGAATTCAAGCGTGAAATAAGGAGAATTTTGCGAGATTTGCTTGCTTCTTGAATGCTTGCTACCTTGAATCTAGAACTTCAACTGAAGGGGTGTAAGTACGCCAACTTCATTTATTAATTGAAGGTATTTTGGAAATTTTGGAAGTCCAACTCCTATGCTTATCGTTTTCTCTTTAGACTTTTCTCTAACTACAGAGAGGAGAGCTTCGGCAAACCAGTGCTTTGCCTGTAGGTTAGGATGTGTTGGTTTTAACTTACCTTTTTTCTTACCTTTAACATATTTTCTTGAAGGATATCCTTTAACCTCTATGATAATTTTCTCGTCGTCTTTCATAGCAACTATGTCTGGTCCTCTTTGTTTTTTATCTTCGTTAAATTTTAGTGTAACCCAACCTTTCTGCTCAAGAAAATCTCTAATTTTTCTTGCAACATTTGTTTCTTCATACCATTCTTGTTCGTAAGACCATTCCTTATTATCAACCAAGAGTTACCACCTCTCAAAATAAATTTGTTTTTCAACTAAAAATTGACACACATTTTTCTTTATTTTAATCAACCGTTAAGTTAACAGAACCCACGTAGAAAAAGATTTAAATTTTTTAAACTCGAATACTATCTTGGTTTCATTGAAACCACCCCTCTTATGCTGCTCCAAAAGAGTATAAGAGGGGTTTTCATATTTATTTTTTAGACACGCCCCTCTGCTTCCTCTGTTTTGCTTCGCGACGAAATTCTCGTTCATAAGATTGTAGAGCAAACCGAATAAAAAACCAAAAATCTTTCCGATATTGAAATCTATTTCCTAATCGTAGTAAAAACTTTTTAAAGCTTTCAAAACCATAAATCTATTGCGGTGGTGGATAAAACCCGCGGCGATTATCTTTCCGAATCGCCGCGGGTATGCTCGGCTCAGCGGTGGTGGTCGTGCCGGAGCATAGAGTAGAGTATGGCGGCGAGGAATATAAAAAGATTTCTCTGCCCGAGGAGATAGGAAGAGAAAGCGAGGTCAGGCAACTCTACGAAAAGGTTTTGACGGGAAACTACTCTTACTCCGACATGGTCAATCTCCACCGGGAGCTCTTCAGCGAGGGTATAAAGGTTCCTCTCTCCGAAGAGGATAGAGTTGCACTTGGAGTAGGTGATGCGAAAGCGGTGTATTTCAACGGAATGGACGTTTTCGTCGACGGAGAAAGAGTGGAAGACCCCTTCGAGAGAAAATTCTTTCGCGACCACTGCTTCGGCGTCGACCCCTTAATCATTTTAGGAGGGGAAACCCTCCCGATAAATAAAGCAGAGGAAAAAATAAAATCCATCGCGGGAAGCGATGTAAAATTCAGAATACGCACGCGCAGCGGGCAGCGACCCGTAATCGAGTTTCAGCAATCGATTCCGAAGCGCATTCGAGAGAAGATAGAAAAAGAGCTGGGGGAGTTTTACAGGATAGAGTATCCCGTTAGCAAAAAAACGAAGCTCGCTGCTTGCGGATGCGCGGCGCTTCTGCTCGGAGGTGCCTCGGGTCTCTTCGCTTATGCAAAAACAGGGCATGACAAGGAGATAAACCAGCTGAGAAAGGGCGCGGAAAAGGTTCCGGTGATAAAATCGATCGTACCCCCTTTGCTTAAATTCCTGGGCATGGGAGATAAGGATGATGATGGGGTGCTTGATTGCAACGATAAATGGCCGGAGATTTATAACTTCCCCGCGCAACGATATGCAAGGGAAAAGGGATTGCCGGAGCATATCGTTGAAAAATTAGCTCCTCTAAACCTGCAAGAAGGAAAACCGGAGTTAACCAAGGATGCGAAGGACTTTATCGATAACTTAGCCTATGCATTCGAGAAGGGATTACCGGAAGGAATAGTGTATAAACTTGCTTCCCTAAATCTCGATGAAACAGAACTAACCAACAAGGAAATGAAGGGGTTTATCGATAACTTGGCTCAAGTGCCGAATAAAGAAAAAGCGGTTGTGTTCGGATTCTTGAGCGATAAAAAACTGAGCAGGGACGAACTCGAACAGATAAAGAAGTATGCGGAAAAATATCGAAAGATATGGAGCCATTTCGGAGATTTTGAAGATGTGTACGTTTTGAGCGCAAAACATCTTAATCCAGGAGACCCTCCGAGACCAACGGTACATGAAAAAACATACTTTGTTGAGCAGCGAGGCATACCCATTAAAAATTTATATTTGCTGCGCGGTGACGATGGCGTAACGTTCGAAAATATTAAAAAAGCGATTCACTCCATTGCAGAAAAGTCGGATGAAAACGATTTGGTGTTCATATTTCTTGGAGCGCACGGATATAAAGGTTATATATGCATTCACGAGAATGAAACTTCTACGGATTACCATCTTCCCTATGAAAAGTTGGATAAAGAACTTGATAAAATAAAATGTAGGGCGATGGTAATACATATATCCGCTTGTTATTCCGGTAGCGCAATTCCTTATTTAAAAGAAGACAATAGGGTAATCGTTACCGATGCATCGGCAGAAAGAGAGGCAGGGGGTTCTGTAAACCTATTTGGCATTGTACCCTGTATTAACAAAAGTTTGAGCGAGTGTATCAGCGTATATCCGCTCGAAATGGATAAAAATTACGATAACTTGATTACTGTGAAGGAGATATTTGATTATTGGAAATCTCGACTTAGCGAACATAATCCACAACTATACAATCCGAATAATCT
>QMTG01000197.1 GCA_003649915.1 Thermoplasmata archaeon | reverse complement strand
CAGTCCTCACCCTTTTTACCGCCTTATAATGGCAATTTGGGCACGTATATTTCTTTATCTTCTCCCTTTCAATCTCGAGTATTTCCCTTCTTATCTTTATTCCGTACCTCGGACCAAAACGCGCCACTGCCCCTAGTTTTTTCGTCCTTCTGGCCATTTCAAGCCTCCACTATCTTCTTTCTTATCTTCGGTGCCAACTCCATCGCAGTATTTATAATTTTCTTAACCTCGTCCACAGTAAAACCACCGCTCAGTCCCTTTTGCATAGCCCTTATTCTATTTTCTTCATCAATTGACACCGTAAGCCTGGCATCAGCGATGTTATCTTCATCAAGAGATGGATCCACCACTATGCTGTTCTCGATCTTTGCAAATGTCATGGATATTGGGTATCGCTCAACTTCGAGCTTGAAATCGTCCCCCATATCAAATCTGCTTGCAGGCACTGTTGTGTTGAGCAATGCGGCGAGCGCGCAGTATTCGGCGGCGTCAAACATATTTCCATCGTAATCAAGCACATATATGTCCAGGAATAGAACCCATACTTTATTTCCCTCTTCTATGCAGAGCCTCTGTAGGTCTATTGCACCACTCTCCCTTATTGCTCTATCAGTTACACGTGCAAGCTCTATGGCTTTTTCATCTGGTGGTCCTGCCTCAAAAGTGGGCGATGCAAGCGGACCAAGCTCGGCTGATGTTGTCAACACGCCCATGTTTGGCGTATCGGGAAATGGCTCTCCCAAGTCCATTTTAACGCCAACAACGACCTCAGTGCCACCGATTCTTACCCTTGCCGACCCTTCCGCCGTAGATATTACTCCCTTCTCCACAACAATCTCTCTATACTCGTTGAAAGCGCGTCCATCTATTCTTCTACCCACTTCTGCAAGCCTGTTTATATAATCCCTTTTAATCTCAGACACTATCTCCTCTGACGTCATTCCACTTCCTCCACAATTTCGGTTGCAACCTTAACGTATTTTCTTTTTAGCGCGTCTTTTTGCATCTCGTATATTTTCTTGCACGCCTCTATGCCCATATTTAGCGCCTTCTCAAACTCCTCATAGCTCAAATCTCCATCCATCTGAAGTAGAACAACCTCACCCGTCCTTGGCACATAACCTATGGGCACATCTGCCTCGCCGTAATTGTCCTCCTCTTTGACCAAATCAAGCACAATCTCGCCGTCCACCTTTCCAACAGATACTGCAGCAATCAGGTCTTTCATGGGTATGCCCGCATCCGCCAACGCAACACTCGCCGCTGTAAGCCCTGCGCATCGCGTGCCCGCGTTCGCCTCCAGCACTTCTATGTATATATCTATTGAAGTTCTTGGGAACTGATGGGTGAATATCACATTCTCAAGTGCTTCACCAATTATCTTTGATATCTCTATTGACCTTCTATCAGGCCCTGGTCTCTTCCTGTCAATCACGGAAAAACTCGCCATATCATACCTGCATTGAACCTTTGCTTTTGTTGGGTCTTGCAAGTGCCTGGGGTGTAGTTCCCGTGGTCCATAAACGCCGACAAGTATTTTGTTCTTTCCCCACTCAATATACGCCGAACCATCCGCTCTTTTGAGCACGCCCGCTTCAATCTTTATCGGGCGCAATTCGTCAGGTTTTCTACCATCAATTCTTAGCCCGTCCTCGTTTATTAGTTTTATTCCCTCTTTTTTTATCCCCATAGATTATTCACCTCTCTTTGCGTTTTCCAGCATATCCTTCACTATCTCCGTTAGACCTATCAGGTGAGATTTTTCCTCAACGAGTTTTATTGCCTGTATTGCCATTGCCATGTTTTCAAGGTCGCCTTCAATCCATACCCTGCCATTCTGCCCCACAAGAATTCTGCATTTCGTGTACTCCTTTATCATATTAATCATTGACCCTCCTCTACCTATAAGTCTTGGAACCTTTGTTGCCGATATTTCCACAACCTCACCTCTGGAGAGTTTTTTCAACCCCTTATCGTTCATTGTTAAAAGTGCAATCTTTGTCTCATCCACAGCCTTAACCTTCGCTAGACAAGAATCTCCAATGTTCATGTACTTCCCGGTAAAGCCAAAATCCACCCTCCAAGGCACATCAGCCACGTGCAGAGTTGCGGGGTTGAAGGAGTTTATGTCAATATACCAGAGGTTTGGTGTTATGTCCGATACTATTCCTATCACCAGATCGCCAACCTTTGGTATGTATTTCCCTGCTAGGGGGACAACACCCACACCCTTGCCCCGTACGCTTTTTATTCCAAGACGCATAGAGTATATTTCATTGCCTATTCTGTAAGTCCATGGACCATTGTTCATGTCTTTGCCCAGAAACTCACCGGGAACAACAATCTCCCTAACTTTCTCAAACACACTGTCGTTTTCTTCCATATTCAATCAACCCTTTAATATTTTAACTTCAACAGCACCTTTTGTCTTTTTGTTTAAAACATCTATAAACTCACTCTGAAGTCCTGCAGGAATTTCCAGCACACCAATCCAAGAACCGTTTGCCTGCCATTCATCCTGAAGAATTTTACCGTAAGATATCATAGCGCCATACAACTTTCCGTAATCTTCTCCGCTAAGCCTTACTGCAATTTTTACCTTCTCAAACCTTATCGGGATTATCGGGCGCAGAGCTTCGAGCACATCGTTTATCTGCGCATCCGCAGGCTTGAACGGGTCTATTGCCACCTTTGCCTCTTCTAGTG
>QMTG01000196.1 GCA_003649915.1 Thermoplasmata archaeon | reverse complement strand
GTGCGGGTGTTTAAAGAAATTTACAGAGTATTGAAGAAAGGGGGTATCGGACTTGTTGGCGGAGGGTTTGGGCGATATGTTACCGACGAACAATTTGAGAGGATGAAATCTCTAAGAGCCCGTTCTTTAGGAGAAGATGTAAAGGCATACAGTTCACCTGATAAATTGCAAGAGGTTATAAATAAGGCAGGCATATTAAATTTCCGTGTAAGTTATGATAGGGCGGGGCTCTGGGCAGAAATAAGGAAGTAGCCATTGGAACGGTTAACGGCGCTCCCGACAATACCGCGTATCCGACTCACTTTGTTTGGTTATCTGGTATAGTCATCAGACATTAGCCACGATAATACGCGAGAGAAAATAAAGGGATAAGAATATGACGGAGAGGTCGAAATGAGAACATACCTTGACTGTATTCCTTGCTTCTTTAATCAAGCACTTCGCGCAGGACGGATAGCAACGAATGATGAAAATAAACTAAAAAATCTCTTGGATGAAATAGGGCTGATGTTAAGACACATCCCTCTTGAAAACACCCCACCAGAAACCGGAATGCTAATATATGAAAAAGTGAGAGAGATTACAGGAGAAATTGATCCCTACAAGAAGATAAAAAGAGAGAGCACTGAGAAAGCTCTGACATTGTACTCCTCTTTGAAGAATGAAGTCGAAAAGTCAAATGACAGTCTCCTTACAGCAATAAGAATCGCAATTGCTGGCAATGTGATAGATTTCGGGGTAAGCATGGACTTTGATATCGAGAAGGAAATAAATGAAGTACTCAAAAAGGATTTTGCAATATTCGATTACTATAAGTTTAGAGAGTATTTAGATAATACCGATGAAATCTTATACATTGGTGACAATGCTGGGGAATCTGTTTTTGATAGAATTTTAATAGAGGAAATGAAAAAGCCAGTAATATATGTAGTTAGGGAGATACCTGTTATAAATGATGTGACGTATGAGGACGCTTTACAGGCAGGAATTGATAAAGTCGCATCTATACTATCATCCGGAACCAGCGCGCCCGGAATTGTTCTTAGAACATGCAGTGCCGAATTCAAAAGAGTATATAAGAATTCGAAATTTGTAATAAGTAAGGGACAGGGAAATTATGAGGGGCTTTCTGATGAAAAACATCCTATCTTTTTCCTGCTAAAGGCAAAGTGCTGGGTTATCGCCAATGACATTGGTGTTAACAAAGGGGATATCGTACTGAAAGGAATAAACGTCTAAATTTGAGCCACCTTGCCTAATCATCCTTCCGAACTTCTTGAAGCCTCAGGCGTGTTTCCATACGCTCCCATATTTATCCTGCTGCCGTTGGGCTTTGGCTCATTCTTGTATTCGCTTTTCGGATCGCCAGCATCGATACACGGACTGCTCACGGCGTCCTTGACCCATTTTTTCGCCTTCGGGTCCCATCTGCCTGCTTTGCTCTTGAGGTGGAAATCGCCATTTGCCGGATCTGCAAAGAGCGGGTCGGTATAAATGTCATTATCACCTTTGCAATTTTTATATCTGCCTGACTTGTTATTGTAAATATCGTTGAAGGCGGAAGTGATGTAAGTTAATTTAGCATTTCCTGCTATACCATATCCGCCGTTATTCACAATTATGTTGTTTTTGATAACCGCCTTATTCAAACCCCAGGCACTTATCCAGTCAATACCATCACCCTTATTGCCGTAAATCACATTGTTATAGATATATGTGCTATGGGAACCTTTTACGCCTGCTTTGCGGCCGTGACTCGTTGTGAACTTTATCCCATCTGCGTTGCCATTATAGATCACGTTGTTCGTGATAATATTTTCCCTGCAGTGGTCCTTGCCATTTATCTCGTCAATAATTATTCCATGCTCACGGCTGTTTTCTATCACGTTGCCTTTGATAATGTTGCTGCTGGAACTGTACACTATCCAAACACCACCTCTGCAATTACGGAGGTAGTTATCGATTATCTCGTTGTGATGAGAGCCGCTGTATATGTGAATACCCAGGGAATTATAGATTTTGTTGCCTGAGACCTTCCAATATGCGTTTCCAGAATTCAGGTCTATTGCGTGCCAGTATGCGTCTCTGATAGTGTTATTTTGCACAACCATGTGATCACTTTCAAAAAAGCCGATGCACGATTTGGTTAGGTCATTGTTTTTGATGATGCACCTATGACATGAGGTGCCACCAATCCCTGCCCGTATATTAATCTTGATGTTTGAAATTTCGGAATTGGAAACTTCGAACCATCTAATCCCGCCGTCAATCTTCATTCCACTGATCTTTATTCTGTCGGAGTATTTTGCACCGAATATCGCAATACCCGCCGTTGCTGGCTTGATATAGGTTTTCTCAGGGCCCTTGCCAATTATTTTCACATTCTTCCGTCGGTCAATTCGGATAGTGTTATAAATGATATGTTCGCCCGGGGGTATCTCGACCACTCCGCCGGATGCAGGAAGCGTATCAATCTTCCTTTGTATCCAGCAGTATTTTTCTCGCAGGGCCTTGTAATTAGGTCTGCCGGAATCTCCTTTGCATCTGACTTCTGCTACTGCTGGCAAGCTCATTAGTGAGCCGTCGAAGGCGACAACCTCACACTGCCACAAATCCCCAGCCTTGACGCGATTTGCTGGGATGGTATCGCCAGTCAGGTCGTGCTGGAGTTTCCCATTGCGGTACCAGCGATAGATATACTTTACCTTATCGC
>QMTG01000195.1 GCA_003649915.1 Thermoplasmata archaeon | reverse complement strand
GGTCAAGGATAATGATTGTTTAAGTGGGAGTGTTAAGGTTAGTGGGCGTGCATTTGCTAGGCGTGGAGAGATTGAGCGCATAGAGTTCAGGGTGGATAATGGGAGCTGGACAGACGCCAGATTTAAAAAGAATGGTAAATGGTATAACTGGAGCATAATATTGGACACAAATAGATATGATAATGGAAATCATACGATAGCTGTAAGAGCCATATCTGGGGAAATGCATTCTTTTGAGTATAGGGTTAACGTGTTAATAAATAATCCAAAAGTTCAGAGTAAACGTCAGATTGAGTTATCGCCCTCCTTGATATTTGGTATAATTACGTTGGTAGTCATTGGGACTGCTGGGTTCTATGAGTATCACACTAAGAAGTTATCAAGGGTTATCAGAAAGAAAATTCTTAAAAGATTACCTAAATGATTTTTGTACATTTACACATGCAGTTGAACAACCTAGGAATTGAATGTTGTGCATTACCATACCTTTGTATATGCTGCACTCTACAGTTAATGCACACCTTGCAATACTAACAAAAGTCATATACGCCTGCTTTTGGGTACAAAATTTCTTATAACTTTTCCATTACCCTTACCGCATCCCACAAAGAAATTCCTCCAGCGAATTATTACATAGCCAACTGCATCACCTTCAATGTCTTGCCCTTGCAGCCATCTAACTACATCTTCGTCTCCTATTTCCAGAATATTTTTGGTGGCAAATGGGCCGAGGAGGGCACATGCGTCCATGGAGGGGCGAAAACCGTCCTTTTCCAACTTTCCAAAATAAAAGACTTGCTTGTAGCCTCCTACTTTCCTTAATTTATCACAGAGCACGCTAGAGCATTGAATGCTGCGGGCATAAATCCTTCCATTCTTTCTAATGTCTAACTCCAGTCCCATACGCTCGAGCACTTTGCGCTCAACGCCAAACTCATCTTCAATCATTGCGATAATATCAATAGCACCATTATCGCTCACGGTTTCACCACCTTTGCAACAAAAAATCCCTCCGTATCGTTGTCTTGGGGGTGTATTCTCAGGCACTTTTTGACATCCGCTAAATACTCCCTCCCATTAAAATAAACAATGGGCTCGTGCCTGTTCAGCGGTAGATTTATTTTCTCCAAACGGGCGTCAGTTTTTTCCAAAAGATATGAAACTACTTCTTCGTTCTCCACAGGGTCAAGAGTGCATGTGGAGTACACGAGTACGCCTCCGGGCTTTAGTGATGCGTATGCCGAGATTATGAGGGATTTTTGCAGTCTTGAGAGGTTAATAACGCTCTTCATACTCCACTCTCTCAAATACTTGTAGTTTTTTCTTATCATACCCACATTTGAACACGGTGCATCAAGCAGTATCTTATCGAATCGCTCATTGCACCTTTGAAAAAACCTACCATCCATCCGTGTAACAATAGCACAATAAACACCGCATCTTTGAAGATTCCACACAAGCATATTTATCCTATAATCCTTAACATCGTTGGCAACAATACACCCTTTATTTTCCATGTACTGAGCAATCTGTGTGGTCTTTGCACCAGGTGCTGCTGCCATATCAAGAACCACATCGTCTGGTTTGGGGTTAAGAACAACCACGGGAATCATTGAGGCTGCTTCTTGAGAGAACACCAGACCTATGGCGTGCTCTGGCGTTCTTCCAATATTCTCAACACCCGATATAAAAAACCCCTCCCTACACCAAGGTATTTTTTCAGTATCATACTTGCCGTTTAGCAGCGCAACAATGTCCTCATACTTGCCCTTAAGGGTGTTCACACGCACGCTCTGGCGTAGTGGTGTTGTGAGGGATGAAAAGAATTCCCTAGAGCAATCTATTTGCTCGTACCTGCGCACAAATGCAGGATTAATTTCAGACAAAAGTTTATACGAACTATTCATAAAAATTAAAAAGAAAATACAGGGCTTATGGCCCTTTACTCGTACGGCAAGAAGGAGAAGGAGCCAGCGCCTATTATAGCCGTCAGCACCATTATTAGCATCGCCATTGCGCTTATGAGCAGAAAAGTCCTCCGCATGTTATCTGATACGGCGCCGTCCATGCTTCCAAACATGCCGCCGAGCGATAGAAGGAACGCACCCAATATCACGATGATTCTTGCTGTGCGATTTGCAGACCTGACGGACTCTGCCCAGTCTTTCACTTCATCAGCAGAGGCATTTTCGCTGGGATACGAGTTAACAACAACTGCGTACCATATCGCACCAATGAATACTAAGAACATGCCCACAAGGATCAAAACCAGCCATTTCGTCTCAGGCCCTTTTTTCATCTGAAACGCTGGTGCTCTGGGTGGGGCAGGTGGATAATATTGCGGCGCTCCCGGCGGTTGCATTGGAGGCTGCGGTGGAGGTTGCGGCTGTTGCGGGGGTTGTGGAGGCGCTGCTGGGGGTTGAGGTGCACTGCCCGCCATTTTTTATCACCACGTGTGCATAAACATTAGCCATACTTATATATTTCGCAGGTGAAAACTTGCAGGGATGTAGCCCGAGCGGGGGAAACGTAATCAGAGCCCCTCCATGCTCATACGTTCCCAGCCCTCGGGCAATTTAATAAATGAAATATTCCAATATAAGCCTTGCGGAGTGAGATGAAGAGAATACCAGCCGTTTTTGATCGAGCCTTGTGGATATAGAATACTACATTTTAGTACATATTATCCAGTTTTTAAATAAACGGACTCACATAG
>QMTG01000194.1 GCA_003649915.1 Thermoplasmata archaeon | reverse complement strand
TTTTTCCTTAATCTCCTCGTACTTTTCCCTGTATTTTTCATATTTTCTCTTAATTTTTTTAATATCAAGTATTTGGTTTAGGTAGGCAAATTTAATTGCAGGTCCTATAAAATTCCTGCCGTGCTTTAGGTAGTAGAACGGCATTAAGAATGTAGATATTGCCATTATTTTTCTCCGAAGTTCGGGAACAAATTCTCTGACATTATGTGACCAGCACGTTGCAATAAAATCCCACTGTAGATCACTCAAATCCTTGAGATCAACCCTAGAAGCGTTTTTGAGCATTGCTTCGTGGAACGGAACAAAAAGCAATGGGATTAAAATCACCTTTACACCCCGTAGTTCGTCGATAAGTTCAAGTGTGGCAATCGTGTCAGCAGCATTTTCATCAGGCCAGCCTGTTATTATCGTGCCTCCGGGGTACCAGCCGTTATCATTGTATATTCCAGCACCTTCAATTACTATATCCCTCCACATTTTTACATCATAGGGGAGGGCTTTTCCCCTCATATACTTCTCCATAAGCCTTATGCTTCCAGTCTCAATACCTATTATATCGCTTATATATCTAACACCGTTAATCTGCCAGTAAGTTTTTTCAAGCATGATTTCTGATATTTCCTCAAGCATTTTCCTATCGTATACTACTGGGGGCCATGAGGTGTGCGTTACTTGCAGATACTCAACCCCCTCAACGCTCGCAACACGTTTTATGAGTTTTACCACCTCCTCCCTGTTCGGCACAAATTTTGGCAAAACTTTGTATAAGAATAGGTCTTCCGTGACCAGCATAATCATCCTTGTCCCGCCTCTGGCATTGATTTCAACCTCTCTCATAATATGCTCAATGGGAAAAGAATGTAGTTTACGCATGGTTGGAGTACAGAACTGACAGCCGCGCCCACAGCCCCTTGTTATTTCAACGGCGCCGTAGAGGGATGGAGCATTTATCACAGGTACATCGCGTGCATCTTCGAGTTTGCCATAAACAACCCGTGGCAGTTCCTCTCCCTTAATCGCCCTCTCAAATAAATCGAGTACTACCCCCTCACCCTCGCCTATGACTAGAGTGTCAATGCCAAGCTTGTCTGCCATCTTTGCATCAAGGATTTGCGCCGAGCCTTGCCCACCCACTATCACCCTTGCATTTTTTCTGACCCTGCTCACCTCTTTCATAAGCTCCTCAAATTCTAGAGCATTCAAGCATTTGTTGCCAATTCCGAGTATTGATGAATATGTAACGCTAACGTAGGCTAAGCCTAGGGGGTCCATTGTGCTTATTCCTATAACCTTCGTATTCTCGTCCACAGCATTTTGTAACTCTGTGGGATAAACAACAGCCACGTTTTCCTCACCAAAGCGTTCCTTTAGCATGGCTTCAATCTTGCGTAGACCATAGGGGGCAAAGGGTGCATACCCGTTATTGCTGGGAACAAGCGGGTATACCTTCTTCCTTAAAATTGATGTTGGTATTATGCCTGAGGGAAAACCCGCGAGGAATGCGCGGAAAGGGTTGAGATTAAAATCGCTCATTTCAGTTCTTGAGGCTGTGAGCACAATTTTATAGCCCATGCGTGGGCTTTATGCCAAAATTTAATATAAAGATTTCGTGCTTTATTTTTGTTTTACGCAAAATAACATATTGAGCACCACTGGTGATGTAAGGTTTTGATGCAAAAAATATATATCCCATGTTCACGTTATTTCTTCCAATATGAAAAGGTATAGGAAAAAAGTAATGCTTCTGGGCGATGGTGCAGTTGGTAAAACATCCCTTGTGCGAAGGTACGTTTATAACACATTCTCCGACCATTATATAGCAACAATAGGGGCAAAAACGTGCACCAAGGATGTCGATTATGAGGAGCACGGCATAGCGTTGAACATGGTTATATGGGACATTATTGGTCAGCAGGGGTTTGAGAGAACTCAAATGGTCAATATGCGAGGAACAAATGCTGTTTTAATGGTATGCGACCTTACGAGGGCGGAGACTGCAGACTCCATAGAAAAATACTGGATACCGCTTATTGAGGAAGCTGTTGGCAAGACACCACCAATGATATTCTTGGGCAATAAGTCTGACCTGCTTCCGGCTGTAGATGAGACGCATGTGCGTAGTGTGCTTTTTTCTCTGGCAAAAAAAATATAACAGCATATTTTACCTAACAAGTGCAAAAACGGGAAAGAATGTTGAGAGCGCATTTTATGACATAGGATTGATGGCTATGAAATTCGCCCCCTCCAGGTGCTATATTCCAGAACTTTACAGTAGTGAGGGAGAAATAGATACACGCAAAGCCCTTGACATAATTCAGGCGCAGGTATGCCTAGAACTAGGCGGCGACGATTTTGCAAGTTCTGTGCTGAGAAAGCAGATGAAAGATGTAGGCATAAATATAAGAAAAACCCCAACAAAAGAGCAAATCTCCGCACTCATAGAGAGAATAAACGATGTGGAAAGGACGATGTTGGACAACGAGGAAAGGGAATGGTGCTACCTGAAGCGCAAGGGTTTGCTATCAAGAATAAGGGAATGATTTTTCATAAGGTAATTAATATTTAATTTTTTGCGTTCCTATCAAATCCCCCAATTCATACCAAATCCCTGTTAAATTCCCCAATTCATGCCAAGTCTCCATCAAATCCCTGTAAAGTACGGCAGTGAACAGAGAACGGGAGAAAGATTGGTAGCGATAATCAAAGAAATAACACTGCTAATGTGAC
>QMTG01000193.1 GCA_003649915.1 Thermoplasmata archaeon | reverse complement strand
TCTTTGAGCGGTGCAACATCGGAGAAGAAAAGCTTTTTTATCTGGTTGTTGAATGATCCCGCCTCCACATACTCATAATACTTTGGCACACCACCGAACACTGAATAAAACTTTATCTGCTCCTCAAAGCTTCTGACCCCTGCATCCTCCAGCATTGCAATGGCGCTACGCAGCGGCAGGGGACCGAGTCTGAGTACAAGCCTAGCCCTGCCGTAGAGTGGCTTTCCTGCGTTCATGAAAATATCTCTCATCATTGAGTGGCTTGACCCTGCCACAAACACATTCACATTCCTCCCCTCAAAACTCAGTGTGTCAATTATCTCCTGCAGGTGGGAAAATATCGCCCTGTCCATGTATTTCAGGTTCTGAAACTCGTCAATGAAAACGTTCCCTGAGGTCTCAAAAATGTACCGGAAGGCATCGCGCAGCGCTGCAAATCTCGGTATGTTCTGCGTCTCGGCAAGATCCTGCAGGAACCTGCTGACACCAACATTCTTGGGCACAAAGATATACCTATAGTCTTTACCCTGTAGGTGCTCTAGAATAAGCCTCGTCTTCCCTATCCTCCTCCTGCCGTAAACCACCACGAGATTCATATCCTTTGGTAGCGCCTGCAGCGCCTCAAGCTCCTCCTCCCTATCATAGAACTTTGCAGGCATCACTGCTCACCATAATCTTTTATGTTTGTGAAACATTATGTTTTGAGTACATAAAAAGATTTCTATGTTTGAGTGCAACAATCAAATGAGACTTAAGAAGGTGTCATTTAAAGCCAAAGAAAACATAAGCTCTTTTCTCATCCTTTGCCGCATGACATAGAATTTTGTCTGGAGATACAGCGTGTTAAAAGTAGCACAAGCGTTAATATATCTCTTCCTTACCAGATCGGCTTGATACTTTGATAAATTTAACGTCATTTAAAGAGAATAATATTTGAACAAAACCTTAAAGTACGGGCCCGGTGGGATTCGCACCCACGATCACCAGCTTAGAAGGCTGGCGCCATATCCTGACTAGGCCACGGGCCCACCTATCAAAAAATACGTTTGTGGTATTTAAATTATTTTAGACTATGAATCCACACATATTTCTCAAAACGTGGATTTCGGCGAACTAAATGTACCTCTTTACAAGTTTTCTGAGCATTTCTGCACTAAACTCTTCCTCCTCCAACGGCATCCTTCGCATCCTGTGCGGAAGGGCAAGCTCTGCTGCCAATATAACATCATCCAAATTTGTTTCTTCCCTTCCCTCGTATGCAGCGTTTGTTCTGGCTGTTCTATCCATTATTATATCTGCCCTGTGCCCCTGAACACCAAAATCTATCCCTATCTGGGCTATAATTTTCATCATCTTATCTGGTGTTCTGACCTTGGGCAGGTTTCTCCTAGCAGTCTCTATTCTCTCCCTAATTTTTTCCGTCTCATCCATGAATTTTTCCCTAAATGCCCTCTTATCCCTGCTGTATTCATCAACCCTTTTAACAATCTCAATACGTTCTTCAAGGCTCATCGTACCCTTTACCATGGCTTGGAGAGCAAACCTATCTATCAACTGCGGCCTCAGTTCTCCCTCTTCAGGGTTCATACTTCCAATCAATATAAACTTGGAATAGTAAGATACGCTTACACCCTCCCTTTCAACAGTGACCACGCCCATGGCTGCGGCATCGAGGAGCAAATCTACAATGTTGTCTGGCAGTAAGTTAACCTCATCCACGTAGAGCACGTTTCTGTTGGCGTATGCTAAGAGACCAGGCTCAAATGCTTTCATACCTTCCTTTAATATCCTCTCCACATCAATCGTTCCAACAAGCCTATCCTCTGTGATGTTGAGCGGTAGGTTCACAATCTTCATCTTTTTCTTCACAATCCTTGCACTTCCCTCTTTGTTTTTCTCTTTGCACTCAGCACACCATGTTTTTGGGTTCCGTGGGTCACAATTATACATACATCCCTCAAAAACCTCAATTTCGGGGAGCAATTCCTCAAGACCGCGTACAGCTACGGACTTTCCTGATCCCTTTTCCCCCCTTATCAGCACACCTCCTATCTCAGGATTTATTATGTTCAGAATTAGGGCCCTTTTCATTGTTTCTTGATTCACGATGGCAGCGAATGGGTATACATCCTTGCCTATATCCTTCCATTCCTCAATTTCCGCCTTTTTCTCTACCTCTTCCACATATGATATTTCATCCCCAACAAATTCATACTCTCTCTCCACCATTCTACTCCACCATGTACGACCTTATAAGTTTTCTGAGCATTTCCGCACTAAACTCTTCCTCCTCCAACGGCATCCTTCGCATCCTGTGCGGAAGGGCAAGCTCTGCTGCGATAATCACGTCATCTACTGTTGTCTCCAATCGACCATTAAATGCTGCGTGTGCCCTAGCTGCTCTTTCAATTATTATATCTGCCCTATGACCCTGAACATTAAAATCTATGCATAGTTTTCCTATTATTTCCAAAAGCTTGGGTGGTGTTATAACACTCGGCAAGAGTTCTCTAGCCTTTTTTATTCTCTCCCTCAAAGCATGTTGCTCAGCCTCATATTTTCTCCTGAAGCCCTCAGGGTCGGATATAAACTCTCTCTGCCTTCTTATTATTTCCATCCTCTGCTCAACGTCTTTTATTCCTTCAACCTTCACCATCAAGCCTATTCTGTCTATTAACTGCGGTCTAAGCTCACCTTCTTCAGGGTTCATACTTCCAATTATTATAAAC
>QMTG01000192.1 GCA_003649915.1 Thermoplasmata archaeon | reverse complement strand
TGCGACAATCCGTTTAACAATGCGGATATTAACAACACGTGGAAGGACGAGAACCAGACGATATGGATAGTGACGGGAAAGACAAGCGAGTTTGCGAAAGAAGCAGCGGAATGGCTGATAAACAGGACCTGTTTGCTTAAAAAAGGAAGTGAACTCGATGACAAAGGCTTCTGGCTTGTGCAGTATAAGTGCGGTGATGTGGATGGTAATGGGAGAATAGGTGGGCGTGACTACAAGTTATTAGTAGAAGTGGTAAGAGAAACACCGGGGTATTCGGTCAAGAAATGGGCAGGTGACGTTGATTGCAATGGGAGAATAGGTGGGTATGACTACAAGTTATTAGTAGAAGTGGTAAGAGAAACACCGGGGTATGAGCTGAGTTGCTGCAGATGCTGAAATGGAGGTGAAAAAGATGGGAAACTGCAATAAATATCATGGAAAATGCAACAACAGGAAAGTAATATGCGCAGTGACGATGGTGATAATAATTGCTTCGATTTTTGCAATGATTGCACCCACTCTCGGTTACTATCGCCCTGTGTCGATACCGCCCGGTATGGAAGGCATACATTACCTGAGCCCGAGAAATAGCAGTGCACCTGGAGAAGTGGAGCTGCATGTTAATTCAAGCATAGGTTTGTGTTTCGGCAAGGCAAAAATCCGATACAATCTCTCATGCGTGAATATAACTGGGGTAACCTTTAATACAACAGTTTGGGATGATCCGATAGGTACCGGCTATGCCTACCCGTCTCCTGGCATAGTGTCATTAACATACGCGGTATGGTATGGACACCTCCCACCTGGGGACTATCCTATCGCAAATCTCACTATCGAGTGCACAGGAGGAGCAGGAACATGCTGCATAAGTGATTTAATATTCATTGAATCGTGGATAACAAATATGACACTAGGGGATATTGATATACCATCAGAGAACGGCACAGTTGTCTGTGGCAAACCAACAGAAGAAACTTTCACCAAAGACCTTTACGAAGGCTGGAACCTGATTTCGCTGCCGCTGACACCGAGTGATAATAGCGCAAGCAGTGTATTAGCATCGGTATGGGATAATGTCAGTGCGGTATACAAATACAATGCAACGTCAAAACAATTTGAAAGAGCGAGCACAATGGACCCAGGCGAAGGCTATTTCGTTTATGTCACGCAAAACTGCACATGGACATACAACGGAACACCATACACTTCACTGAGTATTGAGTTAAAGAGGGGCTTGAACATGGTCGGATGGCTGAACTGCTCTGAAGACATTACAGATGCTCTCTCTTCAATTGCTGGCGACTACTGGTATGTCGCAAGGTGGAATGCGATTGAGCAGAAATTCGAGGTTTACAACCCTGTCGCTCCTCCAGTGTTCAACGACTTCACGACGATGGAGCGAGGGGAAGGATATTTCATAAGCATGAAAAGTGATAGAACACTGACGGAGAGCTGCTGATAGACAGAGCAAAAGAGCGAAAAAGTTGCAAGTTTTTTATTTTTTCCCTTTCTCTTTTTTGCGTCACAAATTATACAAAGCCCCTTTCTTACTCTCATTTCATTTCTTTCTTGATTCTTCCCCTCTGTTAATCTTCCATGCGCTTCCTTCATAGTTAAGTATGAAGAAATATGCTTTTTGCACATGCTTTTTGCATATGTTTTTATTCCATAATGTTATTTATAACCTTATTTTTCATTCTTCGCATGAAGTATGAGTGTAAGAAGGGGTGTGGCGAACATGGGGTTGAAGCGGAGGGGTGTGCCCCTCTCGGGTTGCGAGAGACACCTGAGGGGGCGTAAGAGCGCCGAGGAGGGGCGCTGTGACATAAATACCCAAACGAGGGGGAGGTGATGAAGGAGAAAATGGACGAAAGGAGGAAAGTAATAGGTATAGCGATGGCAGCGATGATTGTCGCTTCTATACTTGCAGTGATTGCACCACAGGCTTTCGGTTACTTCCGACCTGTCCCAATACCGCCGGGGGAGGAGGCTATATACTACCTGAGTCCACGAGATAGCAGTGTGCCTGAAGGTTACTGCAACTCGACAGAAGTGGAGCTACACGTTAATTCGAGTCTGAGCCTATGTTTTGGTAAGGTGAGCATTCTCTACGATCACTTATGCGTGAATATAACAAGAGTAACGTTCAATACTACTGTTTGGGACGATCCAATAGGCACTGGTTATAGTATTCCTTATCCTGGAAAGCTAGTGATAACCTACTCAAAACTCACAGGTGAGTATCCACCTGGGGACTATCCCATTTGCAATATTACAATCCACTGCAACTCAACGGAATGCTGCAAAACCGATCTGAATTTCGTTCCTGAAACGTACATAACAAATATGACACTGGGGGATCTTGATGTACCAGGAGAGAACGGCACATTCACCTGCGGCAAGCCGAGCATAATGGTGAATAAAAAAGTTTACGACCCTGCGACGGGGACATGGGTGGATTCGCTTGACACTGCAGAGAAGGGCAAGGAATACATGTTCAGGATAAATGTCACGGCGAGTCCGTGTGCGGACTTAACGAACCTTGTTGTGAATGACACGCTTTCAGGCGTTATTGTGGCGAACTGCACTTCTGTGTCACCTCCTCCTGTCTCATGCTTGGACACATTCATCCAGTGGACATTCCCGACGCTGAACGCAAGTGAGACGAAGACGCTATACTTCAACGCAACAGTCACCGATTATGGTATGGGCGTTGACAAAGCGAGTGCAACAGCATATTC
>QMTG01000191.1 GCA_003649915.1 Thermoplasmata archaeon | reverse complement strand
TTCTCCTTACATTACCCTGTCCAGCAGGTATATTATACACACTGCAGCGAGGCAAACCAAGGCAAATATAAGCCAAGCGATGTACATTTCGTAATTATCTTCTGTCATTGCTTAAACTTGAAGAAATAAAATATCGCAGCCACGATAACTGCAACGATTACGTTTTGCAAAATAAATCCCCACCAGTTCCATCTACGGCGACTGTTCTTTAGTTCTTTTTCAATGAGTGCGAAACGCACCATTAGCGAATCGCCAGCGTCGCCGTTGCCGATAATTATCGTACGAAGCGTCTTTATGCCCTCTTTTATCTCTTCAAGGGCATCTGATATGTTTTCAAATTTTGTCTTACATTCAGGTCGCATTTCGTCATTTTCGGACATCTTCAGTCCTCCACCGTTCTTCTAATCTGTACACAGCGTCAATGCGTTTGTTTCTCAATCTTCTACCAGCCATCGCCTCTTCAAGCATATCTTTGGCTTCGTCAAGTTCAACGCCAGCAGCCTTCAGGTACAGATACGCTTGCCGGCGCTGTTCTGCTTTTTCTTTCAGGTACGCCTCGAACTCTGCATCGCTCTTGTCGCCTTGTTGGTAATCGGCAGCCAATATCCGAATCTGTTCTATAACATGCTTTTTGAATGATTCTTGAGGAATGAATTTATCAACAGCCACCAAGTATCTTGCCCGCCCTTCGGGGTCTATATCTTTGGGTGGTGCTGCCGACCTCAATCGCCTTCTCAATGCTATCTTTGCTTTGCGTTTGACGATACTTTCAGGTAAATCGGGATTTTTTATTCTTATCGCTTTCTGTAGTGTTGCCAATTCTTTGTCAATTGCTTCTTTGATTTGCTCTTTATCCGCATGCGTCGGGTCAACCCGCAGCAGTGAACTTATCATCAGTACAGGATTCCGCTCAATTTTCTGCAAAATTGGGTCTTGCTTGCGTATCTCTTCATACATTGCTTTTATATCTTCGTAGTCAGGACGACTCTTGGATAGACGGTTCATTTTGGCTATAAGGATGCCAGCAAAGATTTTAGCCTCTTCTTTGTTGGCTACAAGGTAAACATTGATAGCCTGCGGAACTGTCAATCGGCTATAAGCGTCGGCAAGTGGTGGGCGTCGTGCTATCGTCAAGATACGTGCTATCTCCTCATTCGAGAATCCTTCCCACGGCAATGATTCAATGGGTTTGCCTTCTCGCAGCCACGTTATCAGTTGCTTACGAAGTTTTGCTTTTTCAGCCAGTTTTTTCGGTTTTGCCGCTCTGGGCAGGTTCTCAAGTATGTAATGCAGCATTAGCCGCTGCGCCCGTGTCCGTCTGATATAGCCAGCAGCCGTTGTAATTCCAGTGGCGGAGACTATAAGCGCCTTGACTTTCTCTGCCCCTGTCTCTCTCATGCGTAGATAGTTCTGTACAGAAATAGGGCGATACTGTTGGATTATGTAAGCAATGCTATCTCGAAGTTGCTTCATCCATGGGTCATTCGGGTTGCGGATTTCGCTACCGAAAAAGTCTTTGTTAGCAAGCGTTCTGGCAACTACTGACCAAAGCGGATGCAGTTTGTTTTGTATGGTTTCTCTTGGTCGGATTGCATATCCGATAGCATCCCTTGTATAAGTTGGCAGATTGAGTCTTTCTTTTGTTCCATCAGGCAATTCCCTACCTGTAGGCGGGAAAGCGTAATCTTTAGCTTCCTTCGGTGGCTTGCCTGTCAACAGATAGGTTATAACTGCGCCTGTTATTGCATAAACCGCAGTTATGCCCATCACATAAGCCATTCTGAAAGAAATCAAGGCATCCCCACTACGCAGCCGAGTTGGCGTCGTTAGCAAATCTATCGGTGCACCTGCGTATTCTCTGATAAAACCAAGGTTCCACCCAACAGTACGAAAAGCCAGCATCAATCCGTCTTTTAGTACCTTGTTCCAAAACAGATTGTCGTACACAAGTTGCCCAAGTCTGTTATCGACGCTATCCCATGCCTTGGCGAGCGACAATCGTAATTGCTCATCTGATAAGCCATACTTTCTTGCCCTTTCTAATTCGGACAGTATCATATCCCGCATAACTGCAAGTTTTAGACGTGGTACCCACCATTGAATAACAGGATAAGAAATTGCTTCGATAACCGTTCCAGCTATATTAGCAGGCAACTTGGCAACAGCGGCTATCTTCTGCAATGGTTTGCCACGAACAATCTGCCCTACGGTATCCAGCAAGGCATTCCATCCTCGCAAGTGATACATCGGGTCCATCTTCGCCCTGCCGCCAGCCATAATGATATATTCAATTGTCTTACGTAGTTCAGGATCGGTACTTTCGGACAAAGGTTTCTGCATCTCCTTGTAGAGTCTGTTGCCAATCCAAAGATTTCTTATCGACGGTCCGATGACCGTCAGCCCTTTGGCGATGTCAGATAGTCCTTCCAGCCTTTGGCCTCGAATAAATAACTTTCTTATTCCCAGCCCAGCCATTGAACCTGCCGTATCAAGTCCTGTGTTGAGCGCGTGGAAGAAACTTGCGGTCAATTGAACCATATTCAGAGCATTTGCCTGTCTCCGCAGTAAATCGTAAGTCGCACGGATAGCAGCATATCTGCTGCTGCGAAGCCCCGGCGATAGGTGATTGTTTATTACAGTGGCAACAGGCTCAGGTGCGTAATAACTGCCTAATTTTGTTATGCCTGGAATCGGGATATTACCTTCAGATTCGCCGAGTACAAGGCTACTCTTCAATTCTGTAAGCG
>QMTG01000190.1 GCA_003649915.1 Thermoplasmata archaeon | reverse complement strand
TTTGCCTTATATTCCACAGAAATTCCATATTCCTTAATATTATAATCTATGCTTATTTCGTAGTCGCCCGCGGGCAAAAGAGCGGTAGCATACCCGTCTACATCGCACTTTTGCTCATAGAACACCGCATCTTTTAGCAAGTATGTAACCTCTGCATCTGAGGCATAAACCGTGTGCCCGCTCATATTCACAAAGTATGCCCTGATCTTCACCTCATAAGCGCTTGACATTGTTATGTTTTTGTAAAGTGAACCCTTCGTATCCTCCACGCTGATATCAATATCATCCACAGATGCTGTATTATTAGCCACAGCATATATGAGGTATTTACCCGAGGGTAATTCCGTGCTATATGAGCCATTAGCATCGGCATGTACGCTTTCCTCATAGTCCTCAGACTTGAAGTATACCGTGGCGTACGGCGCGCATATGCCACTGACCTTTGCCTTTAACTCGTCATAATTCAGGTATATTGTAACCCTGTCTCCGTCATTCAAGGGCTTGTAATTCTTCCTTTCCCCATTAACGTGCACATATTTTCCATCAACCTTTTCATCAGGGTAATAGTCCACGTATATTCTGTCGTACACCTTATTCTTCTCAAGGTAGACCTCAGCATGCTTTGAGCAATTAACACTGAATAACGCATCACCTCTCTTTATGAGAATTGGCACACTGTTCAGTTTCATGTTAGAAAGTGTGATGTTTATTGAAACGGCATCCGCAACCTCTGTGCTTATGTGCTGTGGAGCAGATACATTCGTATGAAGGAGTGCGATGGAGGACACATTTTGCCCGATAATTTCCTTAATAACTAGTGTAGTCTCTCCCTTTGGAAGGAATATCGAGTAATCGTTCCCATCCTTTTCCATAACCTTCTCAAAAACAAACTCACCGTTATGGTACACGGAAGCCATCACAGTGCTATTCTTTTCCTTAAGCCCTGTTACGTTCACAGTCACCTTATAATGCGGGGTAAGAGTTATATTGTAAATTACATCATGCTCGCCAACATCCACGCTAATCTCTCCCTCATATACAAGCCTCGAGCCGTTGTTTAGTGTTTCATTTACCTGAATCCTGTATGTTCCTGGGAGCAATTGGACAGTGTAAGACCCCAGCGCTGTCACATTTTTCTCATAATAATCGGAGATGAAGTTCACGTTTACCTCGACCCAGCAGTTATATATATTACCGTGGACATTCACACGGTGTGGGGTGATCTGTAAACCAACATATCTGTTGTTGGATGATATAACGGTTGATTTGTTCGTGCTATACCCATATCGCCATGCCTCAAAGTTTAAGGATTTGTTTGAGGGGACGAGCATGGACTTGTCTACAGTATCGGAGAGCAAAACCAAGCGCCTGTTGTCCCAGGATACATAAACAATCGCACCGCTTATTTTCTCATCTCCTTCGGGTATTCCATTTCTGTTCACATCCCAGAAAACGCTGTATCGCATACGTACGGCGTCTTCAAGACTCATATCAAGAATCATATCCCTTGTTAGGCGTATAGTTCTTGCGCACATGTATGATTCATTGCCTCTAGGCCACACCCACACATCATATGTGCCACTTGGAAGGTATACTGAATAATACCCTGAATCGTTTGTTGCAGTCTCATATATCGCGCCGTTTTTGTGGAAATACACAGTTGCAGGCACACTATCATTTTCCCTTGTAACCCTCCCGCTAATGCAGTATCCGTCCTCAAATCTTATTGTGTAGTCTCCCCTTTGCCGCACAGATAAATTGCAAAACGCTACATAGGTGTGGTCATCAACTACATATAGCCCGTAAATGGTATACTCGTCTGGTGTGAGGGATACACTAGCCCAACCGTGTCCATCACTCCTTATAATCTTCTCATAACCGCTATATGATCGCATTATGAGGGTCGCATTGGGCACAACCCCTCCTGCCCCTACGGTTCTCAGTCTAACGTCCAACCTTTTTCTCACTGTTATATTCACATGCTTTGTCTCATTCTCCACGAATTCGAGTTTGTCTACATTGCAAACGTATCCTGGGCATTCTACAGCGTATGCGATGGGCAGTACCCCTTCAATACTGTAATCTCCATTACTGTCTGAGATTGCCGTATAGGTGGCTAAGGAATAATTTCTTAAAATGAGGTGCACCCCCTCCACAGGTCTTCCTTCTCCCGTTAAAATTCTTCCCACGATTCTGGAGGGAGTTATTCCCATGTTGTGCACTGTCTTTGTCCTGACAATAACGTTTGAATACTTTCTTATAAGAGTGTTATTAACGTACAGATATACATCGTATGTTAATGGCGGTATGTTTTCTATGCTGTAAGTGCCATTTGTCACGTTCGTCTCCACAACAACATGGTATGTTTTGTTTTCAATAACCACAGCGCCTGCCTTTATTTCCTCACCGTTATCTTTGATCCCGTTGGTGTTGTAGTCAAAGAATGCATCACCGCTTATTTTTCCGCCTTCAATCGTTATATTGCGTGTTATTTCATAGTCCCATATACCATCATGATTCAAATCAATCTTTTCTCTGCGTGCCTGAGCCTTTGTTACATTCAACTTAATCTCCTTATACACTTCCGATTCTGTCCATGAGACTTTGTTAAGCGATCCGCCTCCAGAAATCTTTATTGTTAAGTTTCCATACGGAAGGAGAAGGCTAAACCTGCCATTGGCATCAGTATATGTGTGGTCATGCGGAATATCATACTCATCAAAAACTGTTAAAAGCACATGCGGAGCT
>QMTG01000189.1 GCA_003649915.1 Thermoplasmata archaeon | reverse complement strand
CCGTGTGATTCTTTCCGATGGAATATCAGAGTGGAATCTCAGACTTGAGAGGTGCAAGGAACCTATTAATGTAAGCATAGAGAACTTTGACATGCTTGGGAGGATTTGCGCGGGAGACACAGCTCTCATCCTTTCCACCCCACCCACTGACCCATGGATATTCGCTGACGCAGTGAAAGAGAACTTTGAGTCAAGGGTTTACATACTCGGAAGGGAAAGAGAGGTTTTAAGGAGCGATAAAGACATTGTTGTGGACTGGTACTCCCACAGAAGTGAGAGAGTAATTGCTGTTGAGGCTAGGAAGGAGAATTATATTCGTGCATCATACGACCCAGCAAGCCTTCTTATGGCGGTAAAGGAGGCATTGAAGAGAACAAAAGGAAAGACCCTAGTATACTTTGATGCACTTTCCACTTTCATAACTTCCCTGGGATTCAAAAAAGCGTACCCGTTTCTCAAGAACATTGTGGAGCATATAACTAGTACGGGGAAAACCACACTACTCCTCCCAATAACTAAAGAGTTTCATACAAGGGCTGAAATATGCTGTATTGAGGAAATGGCAGGAACTATAATATCGTTGCATGAAGAAGGTGGAACAATTAAAATATCCATACCGACAACCATGACGGGATCCACGACTGCTAGAGAATTTGTCCTAGAACTTCTTCCCAAGCCAAAAATATCTGTGCCAAGGAAGGAGAAGAAGAAAGAGGTGGAAGAACTGCCTCCGCATCTGAGGGAAATGGTTGAGATGCTCAGAAAAAGGGATGAAATGCTTCTGCTTAAAGAAGACGAACTGAGGTACAAGGAGGCACTGCTCAGGATTAAGGAGGAGGAATTCAAGCGAAGAATTAAGATGTTTCAAAAGGAACTTATGAGGCATATAAAGGAGAAAAATAAACTCAGTGAAATGAAAAGAGAAATTGAAGAAGAGAGGAAAAAACTAAGGAAAGAGTTAGAAGAACTTAGGAAGATGTGGGAACTTGTCAAGGGTAATCAACCGTAGGCCGTGAAAAGTACCTGATGAGAATTATTTTTATACAGAGAAAAACAGACGTTTGAAAGTGAAAAATGGATGCCAAATAAGCATGGGCTCATTCGTTTATGGGCACGGAAAAGATAATGCCGTGATATAGATTTTAGCATATTTTAATAGGTACAATTTTTTCAAATTTTTAGGGTTAGGTGGTGTGGATGATGGTGCGGATGAAAATTTATTTAGGCAAAATAGAACTTAATCCCAAATAGGGCATGCTTATTCTCTTTCTACCATCCTAACGCGTGTTTTTTCATCAATATTCCCTCCATTTTGCAATAGTTAATCATCACAAAACCCTTCTTAATATTTTTAATAGGGAGCGAGTGCTGTTTAACATTTGGTGGTCATGCGTGTGTGCAGGCGTAACGATGATTTTGGGCAGAGTAGGATTATGCCAAGTGGTGTTGTGGGAAGTGGCAAAGTGCAGGCGTAACGATGATTTTGGACAGAGACGATAACGTAAGCCAAATACTCCTTGCTCGCGAGTGAGGGGCGATGCGTAAGTGAAAGTAGCGAAAAATCGGGAAAACAAGATGATTTGCCTATGTAAATTAATGAAGTTCAGGCGTACCTCACTTCTATTCCAAGCGATCTATCTGTGGTCTCAATGCTTTTCATCTTGTCATCCTCAATCTGCATCACTGCCCTGATTGCGTCCACATTCTCGGGTATAACGTCAGACTCCTGATGCACTGCCTGATAATAATACACAGTTCCGCCGTCCACATGCACACCATCGCTCCAGACAACAATCTCATACATGTCGGACCTTGGTCTGCCTATTTCCCTAGCTACATCCATGACTTGGGCTGTGGATTTAACACCGTATTTTCCCTCTACAAACATTATTCTCGGGCTTTTTCTCCAAATATTGAGTATTTCCTCAGCGCTCACATCACGTTTGGGCTTGAGAATTATTGAATGCAAATGCATGACCGTGGTTGGAACCTTTACCGCCATCGTGAAAATGTTCAGGTCTTCAATGACTGTTCTAACATCAGGGCCATGGTGCGATGGAACCTTTAGCGATGGCTCAATAGCGTTTATTGGACCGCGCTTTGTGTCTGCAGGGTCTGCAGCCCGCCGCACCATCACAGCGTAAACGCTCTCTATACCGATCTCCGCATGTATCGGGTACAGTGTTCTACAAAGACCCGTTGTATTACACGAGACCACCCTCACACTATTGGCACCGTATGCTTTGTTATAATTGGCATAGGCATTGAACGATACCTCAGCCACGTCAGCCTTTTCTCCCCCTTGAAATATCACTTTTAGCCCGAAACTCTTGTATTTGTCAATATAGGTTGCACCAACCTTAGAAGGAGTGCAGTCCACCACAACATCAGCCTCGCCCAGCAGGTCGTCCAATGTGCCCTCCACATCTATACCTGCGTTTTCAAAATCCTTCACCTTATCGGCTGATGATGCAAACAATTTGAAACCCTTTTCTTTGGCAATTGCTGCCTCATATGTTGGGCGGGTCTTCGTCACACCCACCACTTTCATGTCTCTCTGCGCCTCAACTGCATCTGCCACCCTTCTTCCAATGGTGCCGTAACCATTTATTGCCACTTTCACTACCATAGGCATCAACCGATTTTAGATTAGTGCCCTAATTTTAAACTTTTTTATTGCTTTTCCAGTAGGCGAGTATAAGTGGAGCCACTTTCACCCACCCCTCCCCTGCTTTCCTTTTTATACCTCTCCGTGCATTTGTGAATTGGTG
>QMTG01000188.1 GCA_003649915.1 Thermoplasmata archaeon | reverse complement strand
TACTTAATAGGGGGAAGGTAAAAATGAAGGTGTTTGGCGAAAAAATTGCATCTTTAGTGATTTGTCTTTTGATAGCACTGCCTGCTGGGTTTTTTACAGCACAGACAACAATAGCAGGAAGTGGATAAGCAATAAAACCCTTTTGGCGTAATCCCTACAGTCTAAAACTTTATCTACAACGTTGCAATTATTATTACGCTATGGAATACATAAAGGTGGTGGATGTTTACGAGAAAATAAGCGAGACAACAAAGCGTTTGGAGATGACCGATTATCTCGTAGACCTATTCAAAAGCACACCACCCGAGATTATTGATAAGGTTGTTTATCTCTCGCAGGGCAAGATTTATCCCGATTTCGTTGGGACAGAGTTGGGGGTTGGTGAAAAGGTCACATTGAAGGCAATAAGTTTTGCCTCTGGGCATAAGGAGAGTGATGTGAAGAAAAAACTGCAGGAACTCGGTGATATAGGGCTTGTTGCCCAGCACTTCATTGAAAGAAAAAAGCAGATGTCATTATTCACAAAGCCCCTGACTGTGGAGAGGGTTTACAGCAATTTTGAGAGCATTGCTAAGGCATCAGGGGGAGGTGCTGTTGACTTGAAAATAAAACTGCTCGCTGACCTGCTTCATGATTCCAAGCCCGTTGAGGCTAAGTACATAGTGAGGATAGTGAACGGAAGGCTGAGGATGGGGATAGCCGATATGACAATACTGGACGCGCTTGCCATAGCATTTGCAAGGAAGGAGCAGAGGGATATAATAGAGAGGGCGTACAATCTGTATCCAGATCTTGGCTGGATAGCGAGCGTTCTTGCTAAGGAGGGAATTGAGGGAGTTAAAAAAATAAAGATAAAGGTTGGCGTCCCAATACGGGCAATGCTTGCAGAGCGTTTATCATCCATAGAGGAAATATTTGAGAAAATGGGTGGAAAGTGCGCTTTTGAGTATAAATACGACGGGCTGCGTATACAGGCTCACATAGCCAAGGACGGAAATATAACTCTGTTTTCAAGAAGGCTGGAAAACCTGACCTCACAGTTCCCTGACGTGAGTGATGCAGTACGCAACGCCTTCAAGGCAAGGGAGGCTGTTGTGGAGGGCGAGTGTGTGCCTGTGAACATTCATACAGGGGAGATGATGCCATTTCAGTTCATAGCGCACAGGAGGGGAAGAAAGTACGGTATAGAGAAGGCAATGGAGGAGTACCCTGTTGTTCTATTCCTGTTTGATTGCATGTATCTGGATGGGAAGGAGCTTGTTGGTGAGAACTATCTTAACCGAAGAAAAGCCCTGCAGAAGGCGTTCAAGGAAACGGATAGGGTGAAATTCTCAAAAGTTCTTATAACGGACAGGGTTGATGAAGCGGAAAAATTCTTTCAAGAAGCGATTGAGGTGGGGTGCGAGGGGCTTGTGGCAAAGTCCATAGCGGACGGCTCAATATACAGGGCTGGCGCAAGGGGCTGGCTCTGGATAAAGTACAAGAGGGATTATCGTTCTGAGATGCTTGACACCGTCGACCTTGTGGTCGTTGGCGCCTTTGCAGGTCATGGAAGAAGGGCTGGAACGTATGGTGCCCTTCTAATGGCAGCCTATAACGAAAAGGAGGATGTTTTTGAGACGGTCTGCAAACTCGGAACTGGCTTTGACGACGAGACTTTATTTTCCCTCCCTGATAGGTTTAAGGATTATCAGATACCGCACAGGGATGCGAGGGTGAAATCAAATATAGAGGCGGATTACTGGTTTGTACCGAAGGTGGTTATGGAGGTCGGCGGGGCAGAAATAACGCTGAGTCCTGTGCATACGTGTGCCTTCGGCACAATAAGGGAAGGTGCAGGTCTCGCTATAAGATTTCCGAGATTCACAGGAAGATGGAGGGACGATAAAAAAGCAGAGGATGCCACAACAATAGAGGAGATAATAGAGATGTACAAGGCACAACTCAAAAAGGTGGAGAGTTGATAAACAAAAACAGCATAAAGTATTTTAAGTGCCTGAGAATGTAGGTTCTACAATGGAAATAATATACACAAAACACGCTGTTGAAAGAATTAAATTGAGAAAAATAAATAAAAAGGATGTGGAAAACGCAATAGCAAAACCCAGTAAAATTATCGATAAAAATGATATTAAAATATGCCAGAAACCTCTTGGTAATAAAATATTAAGGGTTGTGTATCGATTGCAGGACAACACTTATATAGTCATAACTGCATACTTAACAACAAAAAGAAAATACATGTCTGGTGATTAATATGAAAATAGAATACGACCCAGATGCAGATGCTATGTATATACACTTTCAAAAAGGAAAATACGACATTAGCAAAGAAATAGCTACGGGTATAATTATAGACTATACAAGAGACGGTAAGGTGATAGGTATAGAGATACTGGAAGTGAGTAAGCGATTGCCGTTAAAGGAGATAAAGGAAGTAACCATATCCATACCAACAATAGAAGAGGCAGCGTAGTGTATAGGGGTTGTATTAAAATGGTTCTCTTTAGTTTTTAGCACTCCCTCATCTCCTTGCCCTACATGGTTTTGTGCATTTCATCATCACCTTGAAAAAATTTGATTAAAGTATTCTCTTAAGTTCATAGCATTATCAGCAGTACTGCGCCCAAGACTGCAGTATAAACGCCAAAGTATGCCATTTTCCTTGCAACTGCAACTGCTATGAGTGCCTTAATCGCAAAATATCCAACGATGAAAGCGAGAGCAAACCCAAGAATGTAATAGTAGTCGAACAAAAACGCTGCTGTGTAGAACTTG
>QMTG01000187.1 GCA_003649915.1 Thermoplasmata archaeon | reverse complement strand
TTGATTGATGAGGAAAACTAGAACCGCGGGCGGTGTTAATGCCGAGGTAGACAAAAAATCTGCGGGCAGGCCTAGACAAAGTGTTCTTGACGATTTTTTTGAGGTTCAGGAAAAGAATATTGAGATCCAAGCGCTATCTAAAAGAATAAGGTTTTGGGACTTTGCAAGGGTAAGTAATGATGCTTATGCCCTCCTTGCAGCCATGCTTTTATCGTTAAGGAATGTGCGTGGAGAATTTAGGAAGGCGTACCGCGAGTATTATACCTCTGTTTATATTCAAACACCCGATGAGTACACAATACATAATGAGGAGATTATGGAAATGGAATACCTAATAACAACGAGTAAACTCTTTGCAATTATTGTGGATCATGCTCTTAGCATATATGATAGAGAAAGACCACATGCACGCATCACAGGTAAATGGACTAGAAATATTGTAAGGGCAATGGATGAAATAAAGTGTATGCATCAAAGAGTATTTCAAGAGGTTGCTGAGAGGCATGAAGGTGTGGGAAAAGGAAAGCAAAAGAGGGATAATAACAGGGTACACGAATACTTAGTACCCTAGGAATTGAATATCACCCCTTGACAACACCAAGGGGTCGAAGCCTGAGTACGAGTTTTGATATTCCTGCACCGTCCACAACCCTGACGACGTCGTCAACACTCTTATATGCCATCGGAGCCTCCTCTGCGGCTACTTTCATTGAAGCAGCCCTCACATATATGTTGTTTCTTCTTAGCGAATCAATTATCTGCCTTCCGCTGAACCTTCGCACTGCCTGATGCCTTGACATTACACGCCCCGCACCGTGGCATGTTGAACCAAAGGTTTCCTCCATAGCCTTTTGTGTGCCAACAAGGACGTAACTGGCGGTGCCCATGTCCCCAGATATTAGTACAGGTTACCCGATCGCTTTATACTTATGGGGTATCAATTGATGGTGAGGGGGAAACGCTGGCGGTACCCCCGTTCTGTGCACATAAACCCTCACCTTTCTTCCATTCCATGTGTGCTCCTCAAGTTTTGCAATATTGTGTGCAACATCGTAAATTATCCCCATGTCCATGTCCTCAGCGCTCATCCCCATTACTTTCGAAAAAGCCTCACGAACCCAGTGCACGATCATCTGCCGATTCGCCCATGCGTAATTGGCTGCGCAAGCCATGGCTTTGAGGTATCTTTCCCCCTCGGGAGAGTGCACAGGAACACACGCCAGTTGCCTATCAGGCACATCTATTCCATATTTTTTCATCCCTCTCTCCATATCTCTGAGATTGTCAGTACACACCTGATGACCAAAACCTCTGGAGCCTGTGTGAATCATCACGGTTATTTGCCCTTCCTCCTCCACCCCCATGGTTTTTGCGGCATCCCTGTCATAAATCTTATCAACAACCTGCACTTCAAGGAAATGGTTACCCGCCCCTAAACTGCCGAGTTGCGGCATTCCTCTCGACCTAGGCTTTTCCCCAACGGCACTTGCATCTGCACTCTTTAGCCTACCGTTCTCCTCAATGTATTCGGGGTCTTCATCCCAGCCGTAACCATGCTCAACAGCCCACTGAGCACCCAATTCCAGCACATCATCAATCTCACTCCTAGTAAGCCTGACCTTACCTTTAGAGCCAACACCGGACGGCACATTCTGAAAGAGTCGGTCAACGAGTTCTCTGAGTTTCCCCTTAACATCCTCGAGCCTTAGATTTGTTCTTACAAGTCTGACACCACAGTTTATATCAAAACCAACACCTCCGGGGCTTATAACTCCCTCTTCAGCATCTGTTGCAGCCACCCCACCTATTGGAAAACCATAGCCCCAGTGTATATCGGGCATTGCCATGGAGTACCCAATTATCCCAGGCAATGCAGCAACGTTTGCAACTTGCTCTGGAGCATTATCCTTTTTTATCTGCCCTATCATCTTGCTATCTGCGTATATTATGCCGTCAGTTTTCATCTTAAGATTGCCGTGCATTCCCCTATAACTTCTCGGTATTCTGTACTTGTACTCGTCAATTTTTTCCAAGGGACCATTCCATGTCATGGCAGTTATGTAAATGCACTGCACACTAAAAAACCTTTTGTTATGCAAAAATTAATTATTCGGTTTCCCTTATTCCCTGTTTGCAATGTATGATGTCGCTGTTGTGGGTGCGGGTCCCGCAGGGTGCAGGGTTGCGGAAATTGTTGCATCGGCAGGTTATGATGTACTAATTATTGAGGAGCACTCCGCAGTAGGGCATCCTGTCCAATGTGCAGGCTTGGTATCCCCAAGAATTCGTTTACTTGTTAAAAAATGCGTGCTCTCGTCGCATAATAGAGCTATAATAAATCTTGGTGAAAAAACACTAGAAATTTCCGGAAAGGGCGAGAAGGCTGTAGTCATAGATAGAGCAGGGCTCGATAAAGAGTTGTGTAGCAGAGCACTAGATGCAGGTGCCGATATCATGCTTAGGGCGAAGGTTGTTGCGTTACATAGGGCTGAATATTGGAGATTGAAAATAGCGGGTGGTGATGCCGAGGGGGTAAGGGCAAGGGTTGTTGTTGGCGCTGACGGCCCCTACTCAATGGTTAGGCGCTCTTTGGGTTTACCATCCCCTACAGAATATTTAAGCGCCTATCAGGTAGTTTATCACGTGCCTGAGAGAGAGCAAGTAGACGATGTTAGGCTTATAGTTGATAAAAATCTCACAGACTTTTTTATGTGGGCAATACCTTACAATGACGAGGTGCGTGTTGGGGTTGCAGTTGGTAGCAGATGCACATACGGTGCGTATG
>QMTG01000186.1 GCA_003649915.1 Thermoplasmata archaeon | reverse complement strand
TCACCTTTCGTGTATTTATGAGTAGTCTGGCGGCAAAGGCGATGGCGGAGAGGACGAACCCGGAGAACGGGAAGAATAGCCCCGGGAGGATTCGAACCTCCGTCCTCGGATCCAGAGTCCGAGATGATTGACCACTACACTACGGGGCTATGCTAAGCATGCATCACTGCTACTGCTAAAGAACATAGCCCTCTTTTAAACTTTTCTAACACATCTCGCCTAGCACTACTTGTTGCAGGGACAAGGGCAAAGTATTATATTTTGCTACACGGTTTTGGCACACAAATGGATATTGAAAGGATCGCACTAAAGCATGCTCTAAATAATGCGCTACAGCACGGTGGTAAGGCGCAGGAAAAGGCTGTTATTGGAAAGGTTGTAGCCGAGGTCGGCGATAAGAGCAAAATAGGCGATATTGTAGAGTGCGTTAGGGCTGTGGTGAAAAGAGTAAACAGCATGAGCATTCGGGAGATTGAAAGTGCTCTTAAGGAGTTTGGTGGCTTGGAAAGGAAGGCGCACGAAGAAAGGGAGCAAGGGCTTCCCGAGTTGCCAAATGTGGGTGATATGGTGGTTATGAGGTTTGCACCAGGCCCGTCGGGGCCTCTCCACATAGGACATGCAAGGGCAGCAATTCTTAACGACGAGTACGTTAAGCGCTATGGTGGAAAGTATATATTGCGGATAGAGGATACAAACCCTCGCAAGATTGTGCCCGAAGCGTATGACATGATACCAGAAGACCTTGATTGGTTGGGCGTCAAATACCATGAGACTCATGTGCAGAGTGATCGCTTTCCAATATATTACGAGCACGCTGAAAATCTCATAAAAATGGGAAAAGCATACATATGCCTGTGCAGGGCAGAAGAGTGGAGAAAGATGAAACTTAAGGGCAGGCCATGTCCTCACAGGAATATGGGCGTTGAGCATGCCTTGGAGCTCTGGGAAAAAATGCTGAATGGCGAGTTTGGTGAGGGAGAAGCGTCCTATGTGGTTAAAACATCCCTATCCCATCCAAACCCCGCACTTCGTGACTTTGTTGGCTTTAGAATACTGTACGACCAGCATCCAAGAACTGGGGACAAGTACTGCGTTTATCCCCTCTACAATTTCTCAGTAGCGATCGATGACGCTCTCATGGGCATGACGCATGTGTTGCGGGGGAAAGACCATCTGAACAACACCTACCGCCAGCACTACATATTTGACTATTTTGGTTGGAAAAAGCCCGAGTATATACACTATGGCTTAGTATCCATAGAGGACATAACACTCAAGACTTCAAAGATTCTTGAGGGAATAAAAGGAGGATACTTTCTCGGGTGGGACGATGTTCGCCTCGGGACACTGCGCGCCCTTGCAAGGCGTGGGATAAGACCTGAAGCAATAAGAAAACTGTGGATAAGTGTTGGAATAAAGGATGTGGACATAAAATTTTCATGGGAGAACCTCTATGCCATAAACAGGGAGATTGTGGATGCAAATGCGCATCGTTTATTCTTTATACCAAATCCCAAAACCTTCAGGCTTTTCGGCGCTCCAGAATACACTGCGAGCGTTCCGAGGCACCCCAGCAGAAAAGAATTTGGTGATAGAAGGATCGTGTACAAGTGTGTTGATGGCAAGGGGTGGGTGATAATTCCAGGGGCAGATATTGCAGATATGGAGAAGGGCACAGTATTTCGCCTAAAAGATTTCTGTAATGTGGAACTTGTAGGCGATGAAGACTTACGTTTTCACAGCATGGAAGTTAGCGCACTCCCGCACGGTGCAAAAAAAGTGCAGTGGCTGCCAGCAGGGTACGGCGAGAAAATGGTCGTTCATATGCCCAGCGGCGAGGTTGTGGAGGGTATTGTTGAGCGTGGTGTTGAAAATTATCGTGGCAAGATTGTACAATTTGAGAGGTTCGGCTTTGTGCGCATTAACGGGCGAGATTGTGGGCGTTGGATAGCATATTTTGCCCACAGATAAGGCAAAAGTTTTATCTGGAGAATAGCAATTATTGATTGGGGATTAAAAGGATGATGGGAGAAGTCGTTGTTGAGGTCATAAAGACTGCCACTAAAAGGATGAAATACATAGAGTATTTGTGCGATAAGAGAGATGAACTCATAGATAATTATATCCGCAGCCTTCAAAATGATGATATTGACGGGGCAAGAAAATTCATAAGGGCTATCCAAGCCATGAATAGGGTGATTGAGCCTGAAATAATGAGTGTGATAGCAGCAGGAAGGATGCTGGCAAGGTATATGAACGATGAAAATCACATTCAAATTTTTAGGATGGTGTTTGGTGATAATGCAGCGGTTGATGAGAAAACTCTTCTTGCCCTAGCCAAAAATATAGCGGATGATGATATCAAGGGGTGTATGAGGGAAATTATTGGAAAAATTGAGAATGAAAAGGAGATTGAGCCTGATGATAAAATGATACTCATAAAGGCAGTTACCGCCTACGAACTCTATCATAGAATTGAGGAAGTAATGGAAAGGCTTGAGGTCGGTGTTGAGAGACTTAAGACGGCCTTCCTGAACTTTTTGGAGGCTAGAGGCATTGACAAGAAAAATATGGACTTGGAGCCCAAGGCTATGGAAGTTGGAACTGTTGAGGAAGAGAACATAGACTGGCGGGTGGACCTTAAAAAATACATTGAAAAGCGCCTAAACCCTGATGTGGACAAGGCGTATAATTAGCGATATACGCGAATTAATATGAAATGCTAGGAAGAGTGAAATAAATGCAGAAACAAAATAGCTTGAAAGCATTAAAACTTTTTAATGAAAAAGCGGAGAAGTTAAAGAAATGCAGTT
>QMTG01000185.1 GCA_003649915.1 Thermoplasmata archaeon | reverse complement strand
GGCGTGCGATAATCCGTTTAACAATGCGGAACCATGGGAAGATACGTGGAAGGACGAGAACCAGACGATATGGATAGTGACAGGAAAGACAAGCGAGTTTGCGAAAGAAGCTGCGGAATGGCTGATAAACAGGACTTGCCTGCTCTGGAACCAGAGCACGCTGGATGACAAGGGCTTCTGGCTTGTGCAGTATAAGTGTGGTGATGTGAATGGGGATGGAATAATACGCGGAGCTGATGTTACCAAACTAATGTGGTACGTAGGTGAGATTCCAGGCACCACGCTTGCAAGCAAATGGGCAGGTGATGTGAATGGGGATGGAATAATACGCGGAGCTGATGTTACCAAACTAATGTGGTACGTAGGTGAGATTCCAGGCACTAATCTGAACTGTAAGAGCTGCTAAAATGGAGGGAAACGAGAAATGAAGAAAATAGCGGTAATAGGAATATTGGCGTTGTTTACAGCTTTTGCAATACCGACAGCATCGGCTCAGGCTCAAGGTTACTACTATTTAGTTCCAGCAGATAGTAATGCAACGTATGGCAGCTGTACAGAAGTAGCACTCTGGGCTCATTCAGCCATCTACATAGCTGGTGGTAAGATAAAGCTCACGTATGATCCAAGCTGTGCGGTCATAAGTTGTGCGAATTGGACAATGAACAATACGCTTTGGTATATGGGCACATGTGTGGTGAAGCCGGAGGAGCGTGCTCTCGTAATAACTTACTATGCGGCTCCCGGTGTGCAGTATCCACCTGGGGACTACCATATCGGCAATCTCATAATCTGCTGCAATGCGACAACATATTGTAAAACCGATTTCGGGTACATTACTTCTGAGACATATCATTCGAATGTTAGCGGTGATTGGGAGGTTCCTTTACTGAACGCAACGTTCACCTGCGGAGCACCAACAGAGGAAACTTTCAGCAAAGACCTTTACGAAGGCTGGAACTTGATTTCGCTACCACTTTCGCCAAGTGATAACAGGACGAGTGCAGTGCTGGCATCAGTGTGGGAGAATGTTAGTGCTGTATATAGATTTAATGCTACATCAAAACAGTTTGAGAGCGTGATGGACAAAACAATGGAACCTGGCGAAGGCTATTTCGTTTATGTCACGCAAAACTGCACATGGACATACAGCGGAACACCATACACTTCAATGAGTATTGAGTTAAAGAGGGGCTTGAACATGGTCGGCTGGCTTAACTGCTCAAAAGACATCTTAGATGCTCTCTCTTCGATTGCTGGCAACTACTGGTATGTCGCGAGGTGGAATGCAATTGATCAGAAATTCGAGGTTTACAACCCTGTCGCTCCTCCAGTGTTCAACGACTTCAATACGATGGAGCGTGGTGAAGGATACTTCATAAGCATGAAAAGGGATGGTGCGCTGACGGAGAGCTGCTGATAGACAGAGCAAAAGAGTGAAAAAAGTTGCAAGTTTTTTATTTTTTCCTTCCTCTTTTTTGCGTCACAAATCTATACAAAGCCTTTTCTTACTCTCATTTCATTCCTTTCTTGATTCTTCCACTCTGTTAATTAACTTTCGTGTCAGATTCTCTCATCTCATTGATTCAGAATGCCTACCCCACAAAGAGTTAGAAATCCGGAAAATCCGATCGGCATAGTAGCACAGAATAATCTGCCCTTCCATGTGCTTCCTTTACAGTTGAGTATGAAGAAATATGCTTTTTACACATGCTTTTTGCATATGTTTTTATTCCATAATGTTATTTATAACCCTATCTTCCATTCTTCGCATGAAGTATGAGCAAAAGAGGGGGTGTGGCGAACATAAAGGTGTTGAAGGAAGGAAGTGGGAGTGTGCCCCTCTCGGGTTGCGAGAGACACCTGAAGGGGCTTAAGAGCGCCGAGGAGGGGCGCTATGACATAAATACCCAAACGAGGGGGAGGTGATGAAGGAGAAAATGAACGAAAGGAGGAAAGTAATAGGTATAGCGATTGCAGTGATTATGGTCGCTTCTATACTTGCAGTGATTGCACCACAGGCTTTCGGTTACTACCGACCTGTTCCGATACCAACGGGAGAGGAGGGTATATACTACCTGAGCCCACCCAATATCACTGTATCAGTGCCAGGTGGTTGCAAGGAGGAGGTACAGTTGCATGTTAATGTAAGCGGCAATATAACTGGTGGTAAGATAAAGCTCACGTATGATCCAAGCTGTGCGGTCATAAGTTGTGCGAATTGGACAATGAACAATACGCTTTGGGGTGGTGGAGGCACATGTGTGGTGAAGCCGGAGGAGCGTGCTCTCGTAATAACTTACTTTGCGGCTGCAGGTGTGTTGTATCCACCTGGGGACTACCATATCGGCAATCTCACAATCTGCTGCAATTCGACAGTGGAATGTTGCAGATTCGATTTCGGATACGTTACTACTGAGACATACTATTCGAATCTCACAGGCGATTATGAGATACCCCTTGAGGCATCAAACTTCACCTGCGGCAAGCCGAGCATAACAGTAGAGAAGAAAGTTTACGACCCTGCAACGGGGACATGGGTGGATTCGCTTAGCACGGCGAAAAAAGGCGAAGAATATCGGTTCAGGATAGATGTCACGGCGAGTGCATGTGCGAACTTCACGAACCTTGTTGTGAATGACACGCTTTCAGGCGTTATTGTGGCGAACTGCACTTCTGTGTCACCTCCTCCTGTCTCATGCTCGGACACATTCATCCAGTGGACATTCCCGACGCTGAACGCAAGTGAGACGAAGACGCTATACTTCAACGCAACAGTCACCGATTATGGTATGGGCGTTGACAAAGCGAGTGCAACAGCATATT
>QMTG01000184.1 GCA_003649915.1 Thermoplasmata archaeon | reverse complement strand
CCCACTATCATCTGTGACGTTGCACCATATGTTTATATCACCCAAGGGCTGCCACTCCCTTGTTGTGTCATCAATGGTTGGTGGTGTTGTATCTGGTCCTGTGCCCGTGGACGTGACATCTATTGTGCCACTCGCGCTAGACCATTGCTCTGCACTGTCCACTGCCCATACGATGTATGTTATGTGTGTGCCTGCGGAGTATGAGGAATCAACATACTGATACATATCGTTTCCAATGTACTCCATGCTGTAGTTATACGTATTGCTTCCATCGTTATACTCAACCCAGACCCCGCTAACGGCATTATCATCTGTAACTATAGCCTTGAAGACTATTGTCTGGTCCGCAGCAACATAATTTGGCGTTGGCGATGTGTCTATCTGCGGCGGATTGTCCACGATTGATGCCTCTTCTCGCGGGGTGTTTGCTATTGCTGTTGTTGTAGGTATTTTTGTTCCACCACTTATGCCCTCCTTCCCCTCAATTAACAAATACAAATAATCCTCTGATATTGTTGCAGCATACGATAACACATCCGCCTGCGATCCGCCATCATTGGCCTTGTCTCCATCCCTAATATCTGCAACATAATCCAGGTTCCTAGCCCAATCACTCATATCTCCATCAACAAATATCTCGGGTCTGTTGAACGTTTTAACCACATAACTATCGTTCATCAGATAAGTACACACCCTATAACTTGCCCCATCAGACATGTTCAATATTGCCACAACATCCCCTATGACCAAACTTCCCTCAAACTTCGCCTCTCCTGTGTAGTTAGCATATACTATGAGATTCGTCTCGCCCGTTGGTATAGAGTATGCATTAGCGGGAACTATGTGCGCTGATCTTGAGCCTGGGCTTATTATTGCTGTCCCCAGATAATTCCCTGTACTATCCCTAATCCCTATCTCCAAATTTCCATATATCTTGCATTTAGGTGTAGCGTTTATCCATATTTCTTTCAAACTCGCAGAATATCCTGATATTGCTGTGAGATTCAAATGCAAACGCATTATCTCCCTCTCAGTGCACCCTATATCTAAGTACGTCGGCGCCCTTGACTCAACATAGCATACGCCCTCGTAGGCAGAACTCGCCCTCACAGGATAGTCCATAGTGTCCGTAAGCGCTGTTCCGTCAGTCATCGTGAATACAGCCCTCGCACCCCCGTTTGTTCCACCAAGTGTGCTGTCGGGAACCTCAACCTTTAGCGTTTTTCCAGTAACATTGTAATTAACTTCCCCAATTCCGTTCCACGCCCACTCTGTCATGTATTCCCCATCGGCAGAGCCTGTATACTCGTATATGTAGGAGGTAATCACACCAGTGTTATTCCCATAAATCTCCACCATGTAATCCGCACCTATTCCGTCAAGAAGCCTTCCAGTGCTTATGTTCTGGTACATGTCGGGGTCTATATAATAGCCCGTTGTTGCATTCGAGTCTGTGTCCATGAAGACCCTAGCAGTTGTTGGTGCTGATGATGAGAATAACTGAGTCACGTTCATATACGCATAATACGTGGCTGAACTCTTGTTGTATATGAAGTACACAGACTCTATGTCCACATCAGGTGTTACCCAGTCCTCCCCAACCCTGTCCTGATACCACGGGGTGTTTACACTCGTCGGGTACTCCTCCTCAAGAATGAACGTGCCTAAGTCCTGCGGGCTTGTGCCCGAGACCGTAAATGACTCATTCCATGAACCTCTCGGCTTTGGATAATAGCCATACGCACCGCCATCAATCCTAACCGCCAGACCATCATCTTTTGTTGCATTATATCGATAATACCCCATCCAGAGTTTGTTTATATTCGCAACAAAGGTTCCATCGGAGCGTACCACAGCGCTCACCACGCCTATCTCATTCCCTCCTCGTTTGACTTTTATGAAAACAACAGCACCCGAAGCAGGAGTGCTGCCATCGCTCTTGTACACTCTTCCTGTAACATTGTATTCTGCGGGGTAATCCCTTAGTTTATAGTATCCGCTGAAATACGGAGATGTGCTTGAGTCTATCGTATGATTTGCGTATCCGTACCCCTTATCACCACCATCAAACACATAGTGTATAATATCGCCAACTTCCGAATCATATATAGCTCCTGTGGAATTTCTAGCGTTAGAGGTTTGTATTGAGAATGTGCCGCTGCTGTCCGTTATTGCATGCACAGGCCCAAAAATATCACCATTGCTCTTCTCAAATGTTGCCTTGACTATAACATTGCTTGCAGGCGTGCCGTCAGACTTGTTAACATAGCCGTATATTGTCTGACCAGGACTGGGAGCACTACCGCCTGAGGTGTACGTTATTGTGTGGTCTACGGGTGATAGTTCACCGCTAACATTTATCTTGAAGTAGTACGTTGTTGATGTATTTAGATCAGCAAAATTGAAAACATGCACAGTTTTGAGGTCACCACCTTGGGCATCGTACTTGACATTTGGAGTCGTGGCACTATCCCCCCACCTAACGGTTGCATTTACCGCCTTTTCTGTTCCCCAGACTAGTGAGAACATGGAAGGGGACCTATCAGTGAGCCATACTGTTCCCATTTTTATGTACGACAAGTCAACTTCCCACGGGCTTCCATAATTGTCATACCAAGAGTATGTTGTCCCATCACTGCTAGTTCCAATTATGAAATAATACTTCTTTCTAGTCGTGGACACATTGACCACAGCAAGGTGAACACGCCCACCGCAGTAGTCCTTGGCAGTGATTATTTTATCCAGTGATGATGGAGATATGCCAACCTTTACTTTACTATAGCATGATACTGCTGTATCAAAGACCACTGTGAATGAATACCTGGTTTTAT
>QMTG01000183.1 GCA_003649915.1 Thermoplasmata archaeon | reverse complement strand
GATAGTGACAGAGAGGGATGTGCTGACAAAGGTCGTGGCTGAGGGAAAGGATCCAAAGAACGTCAAACTTGAAGATATAATGTCTTCGCCCCTGATATCGATAGAGCCAAAAACGACCCTGTACGAGGCTGCCAAAAAGATGGCTCTTTTGAACATAAGAAGGCTTCCAATAATGGATGGGGGAAAACTCGTTGGCGTGATAACAGAGACTGACCTGCTTAAAATATCCCCAGAACTCATAGAGATAACGAGGGAGTTCGTGGCAATAAACGACAGCCTTGTACCGGGCCAAGTATCAGGGCTTGCAGGATACTGCGAGAGTTGCAAGTCATACTCTACAGAATTAACGCTTATTGACGATATGCTTCTGTGCCCAAGATGTGCGGAAATGAGAAGATAAAACTGGTTCTCGATACCTCCGCCCTAATGTCAGGAAGAATTATTGGCTCAATAGAGGATTGTATTATTTTTATCCCGCCTTCCGTTACCAATGAGATTAGAAAGGGAAATCTCTCGGTAAAAATTCAGTATTTGCTGGAATCAGGCATTATTGAGGTGAAATCTCCATCCTTGCATTCATTGAAGGTGGTAAGAGATGCTGAAAAAAAACTCAAAGATAGCCTGTCAAGCACGGACAGAGATGTACTCGCACTCGCACTGGATATTGGCGCCATAGTAGCAACCGATGACTACTCCATGCAAAATGTGGCAAGCGAACTCGGCATATCCTATATTGGTGTTATGCAGGAAAACATTAGAGAAAAGATAGTATGGGGCTGGAGATGCCGTGGATGCGGCAGAGTTTTTGATGCAAAGCATGATAATTGCCCTGTCTGCGGGTCTGCTCTAAAGCGCTACCCTATTTACCGAACCTTCGCTGCCTCTTCTGATAGGAGCGAATAGCCCTTAAAAAGTCTATCTTTCTGAATTCGGGCCAGTAAATATCTGTAAAGTATAGTTCTGAGTATGCCAGTTGCCAGAGTAAAAAATTGGATATTCTCTCCTCCCCAGAAGTTCTGAGTATGAGATCAGGATCGGGAATATCTCCCGTGTAAAGGTATGTGGATACCATCCTTTCATCTATATCGGAGGGCGATATTTTCCCCGCTTTTACGTCCTGCGCTATTTTCCTAATGGCTGATATTATTTCCTCCCTTCCGCCATAGGCAACTGCTATATTGAGCAAGTACTCGTTATAGTCTTTAGTTTTATCCTCCGCATACTTTATTGCGTCCCTGACGTGTTTGGGCAGAAGGGATATCTGCCCTATCGCCCTAATCTTTACCTTGTACTTGTGCACCCTCGGGTCGTCGGCAGCGTCCCTAAAGCTCTTTGCGAAGAGGTCCATGAGTGCGTTAACTTCTTCTTCCCTTCTCCTGAAATTCTCCGTGGAAAATGCGTACACTGTAAGCACTTTGACCCCGAGTTCTAGGCACCATTCAAGAACTTCTTCCAATTTCCTCTTGCCCTGTATATGCCCCTCAACAGCGCTTGAGAAGCCAAACTCTTGGGCAAAACGCCTATTGCCGTCCATTATTATTGCCACATGCTTGGGTATTGGCCCATTCTTTACCTCGTTGAGGAGCATTCTCTCATATGTGCGGTAGGCGGTCTCCGATATCGCCTTAGATATGTCTACCACTCTACTCATTCTACTTTATACATTACAGTGTGATGATATAAATGTTTCGCGCTTTTTTTGCATTTCAATATTATAAGATTCTCATAAAACGCCCTATTTTGTCCCCTTAAATCACTTCCCGTCTTTCAAATCATCTTACCTTATTAAAACAGCAGACAAACGCTGAAGGATTTAATGCGCCCGAAATGCGGAAACAAATAATACCAACAAGTATCAGTATAAGTGGGGATAAAGCCAGTGTAAACTCTGCAGACCATAATGCTCATCGTATAGAGAGAAGGTAGGAGGCGATATGGTAGTTATAGTAAATCGTCAAGCACTACGATATCAATATCTTTAACTTTCTTTAGTTTAAGGTCGTTTGTTAAAAACATATCTGCTCCGCAGTGAATTGCTGTGGCTATCTGGATAGCATCGGGTGTGCGTATTTTGTATTTAGCACGTAATTTGGCGGCTTCGACAGAGATATCAATGGATACGGGCATCACTACAAGGTGTTTTGACCCTACCAGTATTTCCTTATATTTTTCCGCCAAAGAATAATGTCTCTTGCTATAAGGCCATACCAGTATTTCAAGCACAGTTAAACTTGACGTGACCGCATTAAACGCACCTTTTGCTAAGTGATTAAAAAATTGAGTTAAGATACCAATATATTTCTCGTTTTCCTCAACGAAGTATATTATTGGTGCAGTATCAAGACCAATAAGTTTATTCGCAAGACTTTTTATCCACTCCATGCATTCCTCTCCGAATCCAAATACTCCTGTGCATCAATATTGCCCCATAACTCTTTTCCAAGCCCCTTCAATTCCAAAATATCATGTTTCTTTCTTAAAGTCCGACCTTTTACCATCGCAACCAAGTCTTCTAGTAGATGTAACTGCTCTTCAACTTCCAATTGCTGAAACATTACGAGCAACCTACCGTAAACCTTTACGCTATTGCCCATTTTTACCACCAACATACCTTATAAGTCCAGCCGACTATATTAAATTTTCTTATCCTTTGATATTAAAGGATTAAGTGCGCAATCTTGAACCAAAAACAACTTCATCGTATAGAGATAAGGTAGGAGGTATTGGGATGAAAAATGGAAGAGGTATTCGAAATGGTGTGGTGGTAGTGGTTCTGGCAGTAATTCTCACCATGCCCGTGGGTATGGTGGTGAGTGACAATGGCGAAAATTATGAGGGTGGTG
>QMTG01000182.1 GCA_003649915.1 Thermoplasmata archaeon | reverse complement strand
GGCTGGGGTGGTTGGCGAGGAAGAGATAGAAAAAGAAATGGGTGAGGAAGAGGAAGGTGAAGAGGAGGCGGGGGAGGTTAGAGAGAAAATCGCAGGCGAGGAAGTTGGGGAAGGCGGTGAGGTAATTGAAAAGGAAGGCTTGAAAGATAAAGAAGCAGTTAGTGCTGTGGTAAGCGAGGAAGAGGAAGGCATGGCGGAGGAACTTGGGGAAGTGGGGGCTGAATTGGGCGAGGCCGCTGCCAAGGAGAGTATAGCCGAGGAAGAGGGTGTGCTAGAAAAGACCGAAGCTAAGGCTGGTCTTGAGAGAGTATTGGATGAGGTTTACAGCGTGATAAATGAGAAAGGCATGTCCCTCACAAAGATAAAATCTGCATGCGCTAAAAAGGGAATAAAGTATTCCTTAGTTCTTGATGCACTGAATAAGTTAATTGATGAGGGGCGTGTTGAAATAATAACTCACGGTCGAAGAACACTTTATAAGAAGAAAAGGAGGTGAAGAAAAGTGCTGGATGTTGCGCTAGTCTCACTCATCCAAGATATGAGTGAGAAAGCAGGTGTAGAGGGCGTTATACAGTATTGGTCGAGAGTTGGTGAAAGCCTGGCAAAAAGGATGGGAAAAGAAGCGTACCTTGGGTGGCCATCGTTTAACGTTGCTTTACGCGAAAAAAGGACAGCATTTGCTATAGAGGGCGATGTGATTGCCCTGACAGACCTTGCAATAACGGATGTTGATGGCGATGTTGTTGGCTATGTTTACGCACTGGAGACATGTGTTTTTACGCCAACAATATTGCGTGTAAGGTATAGCGTTGGCGAGATGTCAAGAGCAGACCAATTAGTTGCTGAAGAGTACAATAACACCGTGGAGGACATAGCGGTATGCAACTTCTGCGTCATACACCTCAAGTTCAGGGCAGAGATTGCAAAGAACATAACTATCGGAGGACAATCCTTGGAATTCTATCAACTCGCCACGAGAGGATTTACCGGGCAAACAAAAATATTGGAGCAAAACCTTAAAAAAATAGGAATAAACCCAGACTACGTGAGAAGCCTATTACGCAACTACGCATGCGTTTTTGCTCTTGTGCTGAAGGGTGCTAAACTCAGAGGCGAGGAGGTGGCTGAGGAATGAACAACGACACGAAAAGATCTTCGCTTATAGACAAACTTTACAGGAAAGAGTTAATAGAGGATAATCCGTTTGTTGATGTAGCAGCGTATCTATTTCTGGAAGATATTGCAGATAAACAGGGAGCGGCAGGGATGAACACTTACCTTATGAGTTTAGCAGTATCCCTAGCCAAGAGCATGCCCATGGAGGAGTATAAGACATGGGATGAGTTCTTAGAGGCCGTTAGAAAGAGTGAATCAATAATAACAACATTCGAGAGTGTTTTCACCCTCACGGACAACTGTATTGTCACCACCATATGCCCATTCTCTAGGGGATGGCTTGAGTACACGCAGAGAATTGGAGAGTTTAACCCTATACACACGGAAGTTGCCGAGTACTATAACGCTACGGTAAAGCCTGGTGCCGTAGATACAGGGTGTGTTATACACCAGACATTCAGGAACGCTGCCGTGGAAAGGATAAAGGTTGGCGGAAAACCTGTGAAGTACGCCCAGATAGCGGCAATCCTGGCTGATGGAAGAAAAAAGGTTGTGCCTGAGGAGTGGTTACCGCCGTTGCTTGAAAAGGCAGGGATAACAAGGACTCAATTGAATATGATAATGAGAAATAACGCCTGTATCTGGGTGCTGTATCAGGAGAGGTAGAAATAAGAGCAATGATTTGCGAGAGGCACAGTGATTCAATAATTCAGAGTAGGTCTGATCAATAAAGAGTATTTCGTGGCACATAGTCTGCAAGTAGTACATGAGTACAGGCAATATAGGGTGCATGTATATTGGCTTCAATACCCAGTGCTTCCATACGCAGTATCTTGCAGCCAGCATACAAAAAGAATGCGGGGTATGACAGTTGAAGGTCGTGGGTAAGGACACGGACTGTACCTATATTAAATTGGAGAACGTGCTAGACCTTGACAAATTCGTAGTACCCATGGGCGATAGCAGTAAGGGAGGGGGTTTTTATTTTTTTCGAGGTCTTGGGATAAAAGACTATAAAAGCACGTTTAAGGCGTGGTTAAGGCAGTTTCCCCGTCCAATTTTCATAATAGCTGCGAAGGGCAACACTATGGTATCATGGGTATATATAGACGTTTGGAGCGATAGAGCACTGGATGGCGAGCCAGTGTATGTGTTGAGGGCTATTGAGACACTACCCTCGCTCAGAGGGAGAAAGGTGGGTTTCAAAGTAACACTGTACGCTCTTAAAGAAGTTGTGGGATATACTATTGTAAAGCCTCTAACAAGAGAGGCTGCTCGTTTTTTCAAAAAAATGGGCTTTATGGAGCCGGAAGAGTTTAGAAAATGTCCTATAGACCTTACCCAACACCATGGCTACCTTATACTCCCGCCATATAGAAGGGAAATGCTTCTTAATTCCTACCGACATGTTATAAGTGGATATTAAAGATAATGCCTCCACATTTAGCGTTTTGTTTAGAGAAAAATTATGGATTAGCATAAGCTGAGCATTTTATCCGTCCTCGGCGGCTTTTTAATTTTTAATGCTTGTGTGCGTTTTGTAAGGTTTCCAGAGATGTTTATATTTAATTTTTTACATTAGTCTGATAGTACTCCATCAACCTCTCTTTCAAGCATGTTTATCTGGTGCTTTTCAAAGGCATCTTTTAGTATTGGTATGAGAAGCGTGGTATTGTTTATTGCCGATAAATCTCTGAGCGCCTGTATGAGTTTCAACACGGATATGAATGTATTATTTACAGCCAAGTACTCGACACCGTCAAGC
>QMTG01000181.1 GCA_003649915.1 Thermoplasmata archaeon | reverse complement strand
TGAAGATAGTTTGCAGGGGCGGTTTGAGACAGGTAATCATTTAGAAGGTGTGATAGATACAATCGTCCAAGAAGTCGGCGAAGCAAGCGAACCACAATGGCGGATAGTTGGTCAACAAATGCCAACCGTTGATGAACTATTGCGTAAGTACGAGATTAGCGGAACGATTGACGGTATTTTGCAGGTAAAGAATGATGGCAAGTGGGTATCGCTTGGGGTGATAGACAAGAAGACGGCTTCTTCGCATGTCTTTGACAGTATCAATTGCGAGAACGATCTGAATAAGTACCCATGGACGGCAAAGTATAAAGCACAGGTATTGTTGTACACATTCGCCTACAATTTTGACCAAGGGTTTTTGTTGTTTGTTCGCAAGGATAATCTTTACGATATGAAGATTATAACTCTTGATATGGACTATGAATACATCGAGCAATTATTACAAAAGGCAAGCAAGGTAAATGAAGCGGTCCGCAAAGGTGAGCCACCGCCAAAGATAAACGATATAAAGATCTGCCCCAAATGTCCGTTTTATGCGTACTGTGCGCCTGAATTGGTTATGGGGCAGGATATTGAGATGATTGATGACAAGCAGATAGTTGCGCTGCTGGACGAATTAGAAGAGATAAAAGAAGCCGTTGCAAGGGCAAGAGAGATAAAAAAGAAACTTGAGGAGTTGCTACCTCGGGGCAAGGATATAGTTGTGGGCAAATATATTATAACCTACAGCCCATCAGGGCGCAGGAAGATAGAAAAAGTGGAGGAATAAAATGGGAAATAAAGTAAGAATAATGTGTGTAAGTCGGGAGAAATATCCGAATGAATGGGTCGCTCAAATTGTACAGTATCCACACGCAATAGGTCATGGCAAAACCAGAGAAGAAGCAATACGTTGGGCAGTTAGGATTGCCAAAGAAATGATTTTGGCAGATAAGTCGTGGGGCGAACAACCTGAATATATAAAAGAAAAAGTACAATGTAATTGGGCTACAATTGACCTTGATAGTGGGGATTCCCAAATAGAAGGAGCAGAAGAATGAGTGTAATTGATAGTTTGACTGACGAACACATAGACAGATTGAAAAAAAGTTTTTACGCCCTTGACAATGCTCACTATTTAGCAGCCCGACTACAAAGGCGATTACAAAAAGCACACGATAGGACAGGTTTGAAGTACATAGAAAAGGTTCTCAACCTGATAACGGAGGCAAGGCAATCTGCACAATTCTTGACGGAGGAGAAGTAGGATGTTTATCACGCTCGACCCTTCCTCTACTGTGATAGGGTATTCTATCTGGGACGAACACAACAAAGAGTATGTGCCGATAGAATGCGGACTTATAACACCTTTCAAGAGTCGGCTGGATGTTATCGAAAGAGTAAGACAATTGACACATCAGGTTAGTAGATTAGTTGAAGAATACGAAGATGAACTTGAATTCGTGGTAATTGAAGTGCCTTTTTCTCAACAACACAGTCCTGCTTCAAGGCACACTTCTTTGCCTGTCTGGTCTTTCGCTGCTGGAACGATTTACGGATTATTGCTTGCTAAAGGCATAGAAGTAAAAGAAGTTGACAATCAGAAGTGGACGAAGAGAATCTCAAAAGAGAAGCGTAAAGAGAAGGCGAAGTTATTGTTCAAGAATATCTACACACCAACGCAAGACAGAGGCGGTGATGCAGCCGACGCTTTGCTATTAGGGTTATGGATATTAGAACAAGAGTACCAATCAGCACAGTAAACGAAATGGCTCTTTTAGGAGCGTTGATACTTGACGCTGACAACGAATATCGTGGTCAGGTCAAAGAAATCGTTGATGTAGAAGACTTTACGATACCATTTCATCGTGCCGTTTACAAAAGCATCTACGAATTACTTGAGCAGGGTATTCAAGTAGATTTAGTTTCTCTCTCTGACCATTTGGCTGCGATAAAGGCGATAAGAACTCAAAAAGACATCGAGAAACTAACTGCTCTGGTAGAAGGTGTGCCGTCTGTAAGCAATGCTCTTTACTACGCTCAACAGGTAAGATCGGCTGCTGATGCAAGAAAGGCATTGGCGTTGATAGAAAGTGCAGGTAAGAAGTTGCGTGAGATGGAAGGCAAGTTTGACGGCGTTTATGATGTACTGGATAAGTTAGTTGCCAAATTACTTGCCTTCAAACTACGCCAGAGGCAGGCTGAAAAATTAGTACCCGTACAGCAAGCGATACGAAAAACCGTTGAGAATATAGAATTGATTTATAAAGGCGAAGCGACGCCAGTTTATCGAACTGGTTTCAAGGACATTGATAACATAACAGGCGGATTTTCTATTGGCGAACTAATCGTAGTGGCTGGCGACACATCGATTGGTAAGACTGCCTTCTGTACAAATCTAATGGTTGAATACCTGTCTCGCCAGATACCCGTGTTGTACATATCTGCCGAAATGAGTGCTATTTCGATAGGTAAACGGCTATTACAAATTGTTAGCCAGATAGAAGGTCGCAAGATAAGATTGGCTAATAAGTTATCGCCTACTGACTTTACGAAGATTGTAATGGTAGAAGAACACGCGAAAAACTGGCAGGGGTATATATGGGCTGCTGCACCATCCGTACCACAAATAAGAACCAAGTTGGCATCGCTCAATCCCAAACCTACAGTTATTATGGTGGACTATTTACAATTACTTCGTCATCATCGGGGCGATACACGGGCTCAACAAATATCTGCAATCGCTAACGATCTAAAAGCGATGGCAGTCGAACAGCAATGTATTATCATCCTAATTTCGCAATTGCACCGCTCAAAGGACAGTAAGCCGTCTATGCACGCGCTCAAAGAAAGTGGCGATATAGAAAATGCAGCGGATATTGTTTTGTTGATGCACAGACCTGAAAATGGCGAATTTGATGTT
>QMTG01000180.1 GCA_003649915.1 Thermoplasmata archaeon | reverse complement strand
GCACTTGAACAGTTTGTTTTTTCAAGGAAAAAACCGGAAACCAGATCAACCTCCGTCTTCTGGGCTTGGAAAAGTGTATAAAGAACAGGTTCAAGAAAAGCTAAAACCCAATAACCCATTAAAACTATTAGATGAGAATGATAAAAACTTGCAGCAGCGTCGCCAATATCACTAACAAATGGAGAAACTAGAGATGTATGTAGCAATAAGGAAATAGAGACAACCCAAAGCGCTAAAGGGTACATATGCTCGTGGAGTTTATGGAACCCGACAATTACAGGGATAAGGGAAATGGCACTAAGCAAGATTAGAAGGGGTGTATTATTATCATAAAAATTTAGCGTGTAAGTTCCAAAAACTGCTAAAAATGGGAGCAAAATCAAAGAAAATGCAAAAACAGAAAATGTTCCTTGCATGTTTATGGAGAGATGTTCTAGGTCATCTTTATTGCGTAGGTAGCATATAAGACATAACAAAACGACAAGTGAGCTAATTGTGATAACCAATGGTACTTTAGAAATAGGATTTAGAATACCAACAAGGGGGTAAAGGAAATTTATTAATCCACCTATAAACATTAGGAAGGAAAGGCTTAACCCAACAGAATAGAGTAGGGATTCCGTAGCAGTTTCTGGAGTTACTTTTAAGATTTTGAGAATGAGCAGACCTGGAACGAAAGTTAGATAGACAAAGGCTATAATTTGCCCTATAATTGGAATTCCCAATCCTAATAGTACATCAAGACCTACTAGCCCGAGCAGTGCTAATTGAAGCGAGAGGATGATTATTAAGAGCTCCCTTCCCGTCAGGTAAACCATAATGTTAGACTTGTTTTGGATCATATCCTCTTAAGCTCCTTCTATATTCACTCTTAAAAATTCTTTCATGGATTCTTCTCTATTTCGTTTCCTAGGGAGGTGTTCCATTTTTCTGAAGCTACCTGTCCGGCTTTCATTCGAAGCGCAACAGTCAGCAACATGCCGACAACAGAAATCGCAGCATTTGGTATCAGCAAGGGGTAGCCATCCCAACCGACAAACAGCCCTTGTAAGGGCAAAAAGAGAAGGAGTACTAAGCAATAAGATCTTGCTCCTGTCACATAAGGTCTAAGTGTCTCCCTATCCGCTGTTATGGTCTTCGTCACGAAGTACCGCCCCCACTCACGCACGATGACAGGAAGCATTATAATCAAAGTCAGTACTGCTGTGTGCGGGGAGAGAACAAATGGCACAAAGGTGTATCGCAAGACCCGAAGGGCACCGAAGCTGTAGACTCTTAAGGGTGATTGTATCAGCACGAAGTTGTGAACGACAAAGAAGAGTACCAGCAATAAAGATACTATCACTATCCGCGTCCAAGGCACGGTCCATCTAAGCAGAACGAAACAGCAAATCCAAACCATAGTACTCGCGATGCCAAGAATAACCAAATGTCTTGCCTCCGAAGGTGAGCAAGCCTCAAGGTGGGACTCTGTTCAAACCGTATCGAGACAGCATCGTTGATGAAATACCCCAACTCATAGAGTGCCCAGAACGCCACATATGCAAAAACGGCATGAATGAGGAAACTACTCAAGGTATTCCATCCAAAATGTGAACCATATAGCGAGTAGTATACAACCCAGAGTATGACGAAATATTCTGTCGCCAGTCGAATAACTAGTGCCCTGATACTTTTTATCCTCGTCGTATAAGCGTAGGCATAAAGAAGCAGGTGGAACCAGCGCATTGTCCCTTTCATACCTTGTATTGGATCTGGATTCTGGCAATCTTTAACTTACCTTTTCTTTGGCACCGATTTACCACAAACACTTTAAGGGGGAAGATGTCAAGCAATTCCTCAGGGTCGTCTGTCACTATTAATAGAGATCGCAGTCTTTGGGACTGAAGCACCTCTTCAATTACGGACCTCTTGTCGATATCACGGAGCAACCCATTCACTCGGGAGTTAATATAACGCAACTGTGAAGTGACCATATCCACGCCGAAGATTTGACCGAGCTGTGTTAAGGGGTCTATTGTTTTGCTAATGATTAGCACCTTATGTTCACTGGCAAAGGTCTTCATAAGAGTAACAATCACCCTTCGTTCCGAAGTGTTGGCATCACGCAGAACTTGCCACGAGTAAATTTTCCCGAGCCTGTATAGTTCCTCTTTCAACATACCCCTAATAAACCTCAACATCACCCATCTGTTCAAGTTAGCCCGCAAACCTGCAACCCCTTGGAGCAACCCCACTATTGAAAACAGTGGCTTCAGTACAGCATACACCCGATACCTCTTAGGCATGCGATGCCTCAAGACGAACTCAACGAACTCATACGTCGTGTTGGAGCCGGTAAGCGTACCATCTAGATCGAAAACACATAGGTATCCCTGCATAGGTGGCTCAACGGCAGAGTGTAAAGCGATGTATGCTCGTATCTTGCCTTGAACTTCTAAGACCAATCGCTCATCCATGGGGAGATCTTCCCCCCTAATTGCCATGGTCATCCCTCTATGCAGCTCAGGATACCCGCCGATATCTTTTTGAATTTGGTTAAAGATAGGTTTTGCCGAACAGGGAAATTCAGACATAAAATGCTGCAGTCTTTGATCATCGTTTTCCAGGCCATTTAGTAAATATCAATTTCCACATAGGAAACTATTCAGCTTTTTATTCACTCTTACCATCGAGGGGGTTAAACATCAACTCATTCCTCAAGGGCATGTATCAGGGCTTTTATATCACTTTTGCTCCTATTGTATAAAATCCAGGTAATCTTCCTACTATTTCTTTGAAATTCTGAATACCTTTGCTTACATTCCATCAGGGCAGAAAGAAGCCCATCTTTCGTAGGGCTTGAAACACATCCACATCTGTACTTCTCCACTATGTCCGCAAGCTCAAGCACATTAGTGGTT
>QMTG01000179.1 GCA_003649915.1 Thermoplasmata archaeon | reverse complement strand
GGATATGAGGTTGGAGATTTGACAAATATAAGTGTTGTTGAGAGAAATGTTGGGAACGTTACAGCGGATGCTGTGCGCATTATTGTGTACGAGATTGCACCAGAGCCTGAGGAAACCATAGAGCAGATAATGGCAAGGGAAGATAAAAACGTGCTTGGGGAGTTTGAAATTAAAAACCTTAAAAGAAACGAAGAAAAAATAATAAAATTGCAATGGACACCAGAAACGCCGAAAACGCACATGTTTATTGCAGAGGCTGAGGTTTTGGAAAAAGTGCCTGACATGCATGAGAAAAACAATGTTGGGATTAATGGAATATATGTTGGTAGTGGATCCATACGCTGGTTATCGGGACACGAAGTGCCCTCAGGAACAACTGAAGTTTATTATGATGAATCAATATACTGCTACGGCGACTTGATAGTGCATCCTGGCGGTAAACTTGTGCTTGTGAATGTGAGCCTGATTTTGTATTGTGAGAAAGAGGGGCAATACACTATAAAGGTTGAGGATGGGGGAGACTTTGAAACAAGGGGTATATCGACAATTACCGCGTACCAGTATGATTACCCGTATAAGTTCAGGGTCTATGGAAACATTGATATGAGAGGAACGACGGTACAATGGCTGTGGGGAGATAAGAACAGCCCGGACAAGGTTGGGGGTATTGAGTTCTATGATACTGCTAGTGGGTATATTGATGGGTGTGTTGTAACACGAAGTCTAACGCACGGTATATACGTTATGGGTGCTAGTGTCACTATTAAGGACACAAATATTATCGCGCCAACATCTGGGATTTATGCTTATCAGGATAGTAGTACGATTGTTGAGAATGTAACAATTAGTGCAAACGATGGAATAGTTATTTCAAACTCACTAATTGATGTCCATGGTGGGGATATTAGTGCAGGTAGTTATGGGATAAAGATTACGGGTAAGTGCGGTGGAACTGGGGAGATTACAAGGTTTGCCGATGGGGAGAGTGAAGAGGTTATAGTATATCCTGAAGGTGGTGGGTATGGTGTTGTTGAGGTTGCGGTTCCAAAGTATGCCGAGATAAGAAGTGCAAGTTTTGATGTTGAGAATGTTAATGTTGATTTTGACAATATGACGAATACTTTGTGGAGATTTGATACAAGAAAGGGGAGCGCTGATGTATATGCTGGGTACACATCCGATGCCTACAACACCCGCCCGAGAAGCATAAACCTGTCGGTGAGTGGTGGGGAAGCCCCCGACGATTACGGCTATGCGTATGCAGTGCGCGAATTTAATGGAAGGTTTGACGCCATCACCCTCTCCTATAACATAACAAGGTTTGAGGATATGGACTCTCCATCTGGGGGCTATGCATGGGCGCAGTTTGATGTCTGGATTGACGCTTATAATGCTGAGGGCAAGCATATAGGGCGCTACCAGTACATACTGGCATGGACTAAAAAGCCCGTTGACGATGAGCCATGGATACTGTTTGCCAATCACACAATAATAAGTAAGGAGCCCACATCCGGGTGGCAGATAATCAACAGAAACATAAAGAATGACTGGAACATGCCCACTGCGCTCTGGAACTCAATTGCAAGGATGAAAATCACATTCGCCCTTAGCGCAAACTTTACCGCGTTTAATGCCTACACCGCCTACTTTGACGACCTACAACTCAGCCAATACTCGTATCCATCCAATGTGTGCGTGGATGTGGGCGATGATGGGAGCGTGGAATGGTGCTATGGCGGGGAACTCAGGGAAAGGGAAAGAGTTACAGGAATTGCAGGAGCGATACAGGAGTATGTAAATGCTCACGAGGCATATGGAGGGTATGTCTATGTGCCAATAAATATATCCTCGGATACCGAGGGAAACATCAGGGTGTATAACCTGAGTATTGAGTATAAAATCCACGGAGTACTGCTATGGGGCGTGAATGTAACAGATGCTGTTGATGGCATATACAGTAACACCACAGCAAACATATCGGTTTATGATTCCCAAATAAGCGATACCAACTACTCATCAATAATAGAAGATGCACATTCCATAATAATATCCAACCTTAGCATATCCAACGCCGCCGATATCGCCTTATACCTCATGAATGCAACAAAGAATGTGAGCATAGAACACCTAGCCCTAAAAGGCTATAACTGCGATTTTGGAATGGTGCTACATAAAATAGGCGGAAAAATAAAGATAGATGATGCAAAGATAGCATACACAACCACAGGCATTGTGCTCCATGCCCCTAACGCAACACTCAATAACGTTTTCACGTACCAAACACGGGTATCAATATACAGCCTCGGATGCAATATGACAATCACCAACTCTACACTCCGCGGTGATTGGGGTATGATGAGACCACTCTCTGCCTACAACCCGAACGTGATTGCACTTCGCTCATACATCTTCGACCCTGTGTTGGGCACGCCAGAAATACCCGAATATTTGAGTGCAGACTACGATTATGGCATGTACCTTGTCCAGTCTGATAGCCCAATCAACTCCTCCGTGTACGATGCTATAATGAGCAAAGGTGCAGAGGTTATATCCTTCATACAACCAAACGCCCTTGTGGTTCTGGCAAACACGAGCATAGTGCATGAAATAGGCGCTATGGAATTCGTGAGATTCGTTGGAAGGTATCAGCCAGCATATCGCATTGAGAGGTCTCTACGGGAAAATATGAGCGAGTGGAACAACATCACCGCCCTCATATACAAGCCTAACAAAAAAGAAAAGAGTGAAGCCCTTTCGTATTTTGCGTCAGTGTTTGAATCATATCAGGAGGGAGACTATTATAGAATCTCGGGAACAGTATCCAAGGATAACATTACAAAATTGGCGACAATGTGCACAACATACTGGATTGAGAAAATGATCGCACCCACAACCATGGACGAAAAATCCTGCGAGATT
>QMTG01000178.1 GCA_003649915.1 Thermoplasmata archaeon | reverse complement strand
TTCATACTGCGCGCGCTCTTTTTCAGACTCCTCAAATAATGGCGGGAATTCTATCTTGAATTCGCCCCTTGGCAGTAAACCGTATTCCTGCAGTTCTTTCAACATGCCTACAATACGAGGCAGTAAAATAGAGCGCTGGATGGATTTGATATCGTCATAGTAGATTTTCAAATTTATTTCAGACCCCGTCACTCTACCTGTTGTTACTCCCCATAAGATTGTTTCAGGCATGTTGGAACAGGCCATTTTTATGTATTCTAACTGTGCCGATGGGTCTGCAGGCTTGCCCCCCAATTGTTCAAACTTATAGCCCTCAAAAGCCGTGAAAGATGTTGCTGCATTGATGTTTGCCATTAGCGTGTTCACACGCTCAAACTCGTCATCGTCCGCATCGGCGGGTAGATAAGCAATCGTGAGTGGAACAGCATGTCGCCAATACGCCTCCCCCATTGCCCACTCGACATTGTGCTTGACGGTCAAAATATTAAATGCGGGCTTGAGGTAGGGCGTCCCTGTTACTTCCCCAGGTGGGCTGTCATAATCTAAATGTATCACACGTGTTGCGTCGATGATAACACTTTCTACAGTTTCACCATGCTTGACTGCGATTTGATAACTTTTTACCTTCCCATAAGTTTCGCTCGTCACATTATTGTCTATAACGATTTTTTGCACCGAAAAAGGTGTGATGATGTTAAAAGAGAGGAGGTGGTCATCGCTAAATCTCCGAACCCTTTGAGGGGGCTCGGAAATATCTGCAGCATCGTTGTAGTTTTTATAAATAAGCGCATACCCATACAAAAGGGAAACCTTGAAAGCGTCATGGAGCGTGGGGAGAAAATACGACAAAAAGTCTTCTATTTCGCTTTTAAGTTTTTCATTGTCCGTATGGACAATAACTCCTTTTTTGAAGCAGTCAAGAGCGATTTTATTTATCTCTCTGTGCGCTTGCAGGTCTCGCTCATAAAGGTATTTCAGTTTCTCCAGTGGGACAGTCTGCGGAAAACCCAGCGATTGCCCCTTGTAGTCTTTTGCTCTTTCGTGCGCTAAAACCCCCCATGTATAATTTAGCCGCCTTTTACGGCTGTTAGTCCTCCGCCGAAAAAGAGCCATTGCCAAAGTTAATAGAGCCCATTATTTATAAAATTTCCTCTGCATTTATAAAACTTCCTCAATGTATCTGATAAATCGCCTTGCGGTAACGGGGGCGTTATGAACCTTGAGGACATACTTATGCAGAGCCGCACCGTATTCCTTTCTTGCTTTTTCATCCTCTATCAAGTATTCAAGGGCTTTAAAAAGGCTTTTTTCATCCGCAAGAACGATGGGAAGTTTGTCAATGTTTTCGTGCTTGCGAAGGTATTCGAGGTTTTGCTGCGGAACATTGTTGATGCAGGGGAGGGAATAAACCCCCGCTTCCAGTGCTGCGAGGCTGTAGTCCATGTAAATTTTATTGTCAGCGGCGGGAAGAGAATGATTTACCCTGCCAACGACAATGTCTGCAGCGGACTTGATGAAAAGCGACTGATACCATGACACTCTCTCTACCAAAAGAAGTTGCACATTTTTATATTTTTCCTGCAGTTTTTTTACAGTTTTGATTATGGCGTTTGTGCCAAAATTGTGGCGGTGCGTAGGGGAATGCACAATGCGAATAACATCATCTTCTTTCTCTCGCCTTGGAAAATGTTTGAGGATCCATTCAACATCGATAGGATTAGGAAGCCATCTATTTTTTTCGTTGCACTGCAATAAATCAATCGTGGAGACGAGACGGAGAGTTTTACATGGAAATCTGTCGATAACTTCGTCCATTTGGGGGAAATTAAGGCGATATGTAGTACCTTTATGATAAAAAACTACAATTTTTTCATCAGGGAAGTCGTTGAGGATTTTGTTGCGATTGATGTTGAAAAAATATGCCCCTGATGGGGGGATTCCAAAAGTTGTATCGATGACTACAACGTCAGATTGCAAAACATAGTTTTCTGCGGCTTCACTACGAATTTTTTGCTCCAACGTGTCAGAGTGAAAAATATCGATGTCGGTGGGGTAGCGTATGTAGTTGTCCCTGCAGCGGAGCGAAAGTGCCCGATATCCCAACTTTCGCAGGGAGGAGGCAAGAAAATAATTAATCCCCCCTGCATCCTCAAACGATAAAAATGCAATCTGAGGGCCGTCGCTTTTTTGCAGTATGAAATAATTGAGATTATTCTCTAACTGCCTTGTTGATACTTTGCTAGCCTTGATTTCGTCCAGAAGTTTAGGCAAATATTCAGGGCGGGTAAGCACCATAAAATCCCTAAAACTCACTTTTTCACCTCCTCAACCATAGCCACAAATTTTTCATGAAGGTTTTTTATATCAAACTCCCAAACATTTTCATGCGCAAATTCCACTACCTCATTGTAAAATTCCTCATCAATTTTGAGTTTTCTGACTAGTTTAGTGGCTTCGTTGAACTGAAAGGGATGCTCAAGTGTGAGCAAGGGAAAGAGTTCTCGCTGCGTGTCAACTGTGGGAGAGCCAATGCAGGGAACGCCAAGAGCGGCAGCATCCACCTGAAAGCGCCCATAACAAAAGAAATGGTGGGTGTCAAAAAATAAAAGCCTGTGGCGAGCAAAATTAACGAAAGTAATAAAATCCAAAGGAGAAAAATAAAAATCAAAAAATTGTTCTTCTGGGGGGTTTTTGAGGTCAAAAGAAAAATAGAAGGTCTCCATCTCGGCGCTGATGCAGGCGGGGAGGTTGTTGGGAGCGCCAAGATAGCGATGCCCAAGAACGCCCAGCCCCCATCTTTCGCTTTTTTTCGTTTGAAGTTCGAAAAGTTTCCGAACATCAGCAGGGTGAGGTATTATATGCACTTTTTTATCGCGGAGATGAGAAAATATATAAGACTGTGTTTTTGAGAGTGCAGAAACACAATCCGCTGCATTTA
>QMTG01000177.1 GCA_003649915.1 Thermoplasmata archaeon | reverse complement strand
TTGCTTGATAAAAGAATGCGTGATTACTGGGCCTTCTCCTCACTTGAAGGAGCAATGAAAGATTTAGCCTGCTCTCTTCTAGACTTCACAGAATACACATCACTCCACTATCACCCCTTGCTTGTATCCTCAAAGAAGGGCACGGGGTTTGATGATGTATATGATGTACTCCATGAAATATTTGCTTAGGATTTGTGTTGATTTCCCCCTCGCCATTATCAACTCTCTAAGAAAAGTGTGGCATATACCTTTGCATCACCCACAAGGTTGTCAATGATCGCATACTCGTTGGGGCTGTGCGCAGTATCATCAATCTTTGACCAAACAACAGCATTGTATCCCCTCTGCCTGAATATTGCTGCACAAGTACCGCCGCCTATTCCGCCTGGTTTGGCATCAACACCGTACACTTTTTTGATTGCTTTGGATAGCATGCCAACAATTTCCGCATCCTTTGGAGTGGGCGGCGGTGCCTGCCCACCTTGCACGACCTCGACACTTATCCTTGCCCCTGTTTCCTTTTCAACATCCCTTGCCACCGACTGGATAAACTCCAGAACATCGTTTACGTTATAAAGCGGAAGAATGCGACAGTCCATGTAGAAGATGTCCTCACCAGGTATTGTATTAACATTTGGCACATTCGCTTCCTTCTTTGTGGGCTCAAATGTCGAATATGGGCGGTCAAATAGTTCATCCGTGGCGTTGAATTTCTTTGGCAACTCTTCAATAAGCCTGTTTGCCAGAATTATTGAAGCTTTAAAGGCGTTTATCCCAAGGTCTGGCATGCTTGCGTGGCACTGCTTGCCCTTGGTTGTAAACTTTATCCACACAATGGACTTCTCTGCAATCTCTATAAGCGTTCCCTCACTGTTTCCTCCGTCAGGAACAAGTATGAGGTCTTCTTTGTTAAAGAGCCCTTTATCAATCAAATACTTTATTCCATAATCGCTGCCCGTTTCTTCATCGGCAACTATCGCCAGATTTACATTCATTTTTGGTCTATAACCCAGCGACTTCAACGCTTTTAGCGCAAATAATGATGCAATTAGTTCCTGCCCGTTGTCTTCGGCTCCTCTTCCTATAATTTTCCCGTCCTTTACCACGGGCTCGAAGGGATTTGTTTTCCAGAGACGAAGGTCTCCCGGTGGCACAACATCCATGTGGACAACAATCCAGAGATTTTTATCACCTTCCCCTTTCATCCTTGCAACAATATTGGGTCTAACCCCCGTTGGAGCAGAATTGTCCGGGGCGTCATAGCGCTCTATGGAATCAAAGCCTATATCGTTGAGCATTCTCGTTATCAGTTCAGCCTTCTTAGCCTCTCCCTCGCCTCCAGACTTTGGGCTGATCGCTGGAATGCGGATTATACTGCATAGGGCATTGACCATGTCGTCGCGCATACTCTCTATTTTCTCGTATACCGCGTTCATCTTCATATATCCTCACTCCATGAACATTGAGTACAGGAATAGGAACACGCTGACTAGCGTTAGAAGCGTTATTATAAGCAGTCGTACACTAAAATCAGGCTCGTAATTTCTGTATACTATAAGGTTCATCCCAACAACTACCATGAGAATCATTGCCGAGATAAAGTGTGTGCCCTTCTCAAGTTTTTCCCTAAACCCCTCTGGGTCGTCTCTTCTGCTGGCAAAGTTCACAATAAAATTCAGGTCGTCGAAAACGTAGAAGAACACCACAAGTGCCGACAGTGTTATTATTATCACGCATGTCGGGTAAATCTCGCCGTACCTTTCTGGTTGCATGAAGAACACAAAAAACAGTATTATGGACATAAAGCCCACGCCTGACAGATACGCAAGTGTGCTCTTTCTCACATCTTCCAACATGGCTCATCACTCCTCCTTAACCCTCTCTATCCTATGGCCCTTATACTCAAGCATTGATGAGCGTTTTATCAGACTTCGGAGCATAAGGCTCGATATGTTTAGGCTTTTTTCCACATCCCCAGCAAATATTCCACTCTCTCCAGCCATATCATATATTTTTTTCTCAATCTCTTTGAACTTTTTCTCGTCCATTACAGCAGCAGCCAGTATGTCGGTAATTTCTATTATATTGCAGCTTATGTTCACATGAAAGGATGTATATAAGGTTTTGTACGCCTTCTTAGGCTGCTGTCCCTCAACTGTAAGCCATTTTGTCTCAACAAGTTTTGCTTTTTCAAAAAAAATCAGCGCCCTTTTCCCTTCCTCACCATACTTCGCCACAATATCGTCCATGGTTTTCCAATCGGTGGCAAGTTCTTGTAAAACCTCTCTTTTAACATCGGTATCTGTTGCCCTGAGCAGGACAACAAGTTCCACTGGGTCGTTTATCACCTTTATTCTATTCATCCGTACCCTTATAGTTTTATCATAATATAAAGTTTAGTTTTTTCCTCCAGCCTTAATACGGTCGAGGCACCTAGCAACAGCAGGTATTTTGATTAATGCTAGTATAAGGCCCGCATATCCAAGGAGCATTGATGCAAGCGCGATATAGTAGTAGGCAGTAAAGTTAACGTATTTTTCAAAGCCTATAAGCCCCGCCATTGTGAGTATACTAGACCTTATGCCCAAGGACGCAAGACTTATAAGTACGAGCATAAGGGCACAGAGTACGACCCTTCTCACACCACCCTCTGCTCCCTCCCAGCCTTTCTTATAAAGTATGTATACGATATAAGCAACAAGCGCTGAGTATGCTGCGGAGAATGGAATGTACGTTACAAACATGAGTATGTTGAATGTCTGTCCAGCACTTAGGGGATAAACGTTTATCTCTATTGGAGGAGCCTTGCTCTCAGGTATGTTCATCATGGATATCAATTGCCCACCACTCTTCGAATATATGCTCACCTTCGCCTTACCTATTATACCGATTCTGTCCCCCAAGTCTCTCGGCACCCGTATGGCAATATCAAAACTCCT
>QMTG01000176.1 GCA_003649915.1 Thermoplasmata archaeon | reverse complement strand
GTGCCACCGCACACCTCACACTTCTCTACGGGCGGAGGGGAAACTGTAGGGTCAATATAGCAATCCTCCTCTCTAGCAAGAACTACATGGCCGCAATCCTCGCATATCCATGCTGGAATTGGTGTGGCAAAGTATCTCTGCCTGGATATGGGCCAATCCCAAGTTAGGGAGTTCACCCAGTCAACGAGCCTTTGCTTCATGTACTCAGGATACCATTCCACCTCATCCGCCACCTTCAAAACGTCTTCCTTGAATTCTCTGGTCTTTAGAAACCATTGCTGAACGTTAAGAAACTCTATTGGTGTGCCACATCTCCAGCAGACGCCTATGTTCTGGCTTATTTCCTCCTGCTTGGTTATCAGTCCCTTTGCCTTGAGGTCTTCAATTATTGCCCTTCTAGCATCTTCAATACTCATCCCTGCATACTTTCCGGCAATTTCGGTCATTCTGCCCTTCTCGTCTATAGCATTCTCTATTGGGAGACCGTATTTGAAGACCCATTCAAGGTCGTCTTTGTCGCCTATTGTACATATCATTACCACACCGGTGCCGAAATGCGGGTCTACTTTCTCGTCAGCAACGACCTCCACAGCTTTCTCATAAATTGGAGTTATCAGGTATCTTCCTATCAAATGCGAATAGCGCCAGTCATCGGGGTGCACAGCCACGAGTTGGCATGTAGCAAGGAGTTCGGGCCTTGTTGTGGCGATCTCGATCTCTTTACCCTCATCCTTAGTTTTAAAAACAACGTAATTGAGCAGTGTTTTTCTCTCCACATACTCAACCTCTGCATCTGCAATTGCCGTCTGGCATCTTGGGCACCAATTCACTGGAAACTTATCCCGATATATTAGACCCTGCTTATACAAACGTATGAATGTTATCTGGGTTATTCTTCTATAGTAATCCGCATCTGTCTGATAATAAATATCAGGATCCATTGACTCGCCCAAAACCTCAAACTGCTTTGTCATGGTGTCAATAAAGGAATTTGCGAATTCCCTGCACTTTTCTATGAATTCCTGCCTGCCAACCTTGTCCTTTGTTATACCGTATTTTTTCTCCACCTTTACCTCTATGGGCATACCATTAGTGTCAAAACATAAGGGAAAGAACACATTGTATCCCCGCATTCTCTTATACCTAGCAACAAAATCTATCTGGGTGTAGTTGACTGCGTGTCCAGCATGAAGAGCGCCGGAGGCGTACCTTGGTGGATTATCTATGCTGAATATCGGCTTGCTGGAATTTGGGTCAAACCTGTAAATTTTTTCCTCTCTCCAGTACCTTTGCCACTTTTTTTCAATCTCCTCCCTATCGTACGACATGGCGCCTCGTTATTGGAGGGTGCATTTAAAAATTTTTTATAGGCATTGAAAAGGAAAAATTAATTAGGGGTGTGCAATTACCCCCTCTCTAAGGCAAGGTGGTGAATGCCATGGCAAGAAAGGACATAAAAATGAAGGTTAAGTGTGCTTGGGAGGGTGTTAAGAGGCAAGAGATGCGCAATATAATGGAGTTCGCAAAGGGCTATAGAAAATTTCTCAGCATTGCCAAGACGGAGAGGGAAGCGATTGCAGAGATTAAAAAGATTGCCGAGGAAAAGGGCTTTCTGCCCAGAGAGAAGGTTAAGAAGGTAAGAAAGGGCTCGAAGATTTACTGGATTAATAGGGAGAAGTGCATGGCCTTGGCTGTTATTGGTGGCAATGTTATGGATGGGCTCAACATAGTTGCTGCTCATGTGGACTCACCACGTCTAGACTTAAAACAAAAGCCTGTGTATGAGGATAAAGATGCTTGTGTGGCTCTATTCAAGACCCATTATTATGGTGGGATTAAAAAATATCAGTGGGTGAACATACCTTTGGCTATTCATGGGAGAATTATCAGAAAAGATGGGAGCGTGCTTGACATAGTTGTTGGTGAGAGTGATGATGACCCTGTTTTCACAATCACAGACCTTCTGCCGCATTTGGCGAGAGAGACTCAGAATAAGAGAACACTGCCAGAGGGTGTGAAGGGTGAAGAGCTAAATGTGCTCATAGGTCATGTGCCGAGTGATGATGAGGACGAGAAAGAGAGAGTAAAAACAAGAATTCTGGAACTTCTAAATGAAAAATACGGGATCGTTGAGGAAGACTTTGTGAGTGCGGAGATTGAGGTTGTTCCTGCGGGTAAGGCAAGGGATGTGGGATTCGATAAGAGCATGATAGGCGGCTATGGCCAGGATGATAGGATATGCGCTTATACCTCAGCCATGGCAATAATGGATGTTAAGAACCCCATTCGCACATGCGTTGTGTTTTTGTTTGACAAAGAAGAGATTGGCAGTGAGAGCAATACTTCCGCCCAGTCCTCATTCATAGAGGATGTTATTGCCGACATTATTGACATGAGTGTGGGAGGGGGAGATTATCTTACCCTGAGGAGGGTGTTCACAAAGTCCGCCGCCATATCTGCAGATGTAAATGCTGCGGTCAATCCCAACTATAAGGACGTGCATGAACTCATGAACGCTGCAAAAATAGGGCACGGTATTGTAATCACAAAGTTCACTGGAAGGGGAGGCAAGTACTCAGCCAATGATGCACATGCCGAGTATGTGGGTAAGATTAGAAAACTTTTCAATGACCATGGTATTGCTTGGCAGGTTGGAGAGCTTGGCAAGGTGGACATTGGTGGTGGAGGAACTGTGGCAAAGTATCTGGCAAGGTATAACATGGACATTATAGATTGCGGTCCATCCCTTATAAGCATGCACTCCCCCTTTGAAATCACGAGTAAGGTGGATCTGTATCACTCATACTTAGCCTATAGAACTTTCCTAGAAAAGTTTAAATAGCAAGAATAAAAGGGTGATTCATGGAGGATAGATACATATCTGCCGCCGAACTTGAGAAATTTTCGTATTGCCCCCTGAGTTGGTGGCTCAGTCTGCAGGGT
>QMTG01000175.1 GCA_003649915.1 Thermoplasmata archaeon | reverse complement strand
CTTGTATTCCATATGTTTAGCATGTATCATCAATAATTTCATTTGACATCGCCCATCTGAGATAAAAAATGTGCACAAATATCTTTTGGATGCATTTACGCAAACATGGCTTCTGGCTGACTTGGTGTGCTCCTAATCTCGTTCATGACCTTCTCTATTGCACGCTCAAAGTCCTCAGGCTCCACCACTGTACGCTCATCCCTTATTGCAAACATTCCTGCCTCGGTGCAAATTGTCTTTATGTCTGCCCCCGTAGCACCATCACACTTTGCTGCTATTGCCTTCAGGTCCACTCTCTTGGAAAGATTCATGCGCCTTGTGTGAATCTGGAATATTTTAACCCTAGCCTCATAATTGGGTATGGGAAACTCTATTATTCTATCAAACCTTCCAGGTCTTAACAGTGCAGGGTCTAAAATATCGGGGCGATTTGTTGCAGCGATTATTCTTACATCGCTTAAAGGCTCAAAACCGTCAAGTTCCGCTAGCAACTGCATCAATGTTCTCTGCACTTCTCTATCCCCAGATGTAGCCATTTCAAGCCTTTTTGCTCCAATGGCATCTATTTCGTCTATGAATACTATGGATGGTGCCTTTTTTCTTGCAAGATCGAATAGTTCACGTACAAGTCTTGCCCCTTCCCCTATATATTTCTGCACTAACTCTGAGCCCACTATCCTGATAAATGTTGCTTTTGTGTGTCTAGCCACAGCCTTCGCCAACAACGTTTTTCCAGTACCCGGCGGTCCTATAAACATAACACCCTTTGGAGGGTCAATACCAACCTTTCTGTAGAGATGAGGCTTTAAAAGGGGCAGTTCCACAATTTCCCTAACATCCTTTATCTGTTCTTCAAGTCCCCCAATATCATCATAGGTCACATCAGGTCTTTCAATTATTTCTGCACCCATCACTATGGGGTCATAAATTGGTGGAAGAACACCAACAATAGAAAAAGTCTGCTTGTTAAGTGCCACCCTTGCACCGGGAGTTAGGTTTCTCACATACTCTGCTGCGGTCACAATAAACTCAGGGCCTGTTGTGCTCTTTATAACAACATTTCCGTTGCTAAGGATATCCTTAACATATCCCACTATCAAGGGGGGTCTTTTAAGTTTTTCCAATTCCATTCTAAGGTTTTTTATTTCCCTCTGTAGCCTCAAGAGTTCGCTCTCCATATATTCCTTTTCAATCTCCGCCCTCCGCACTTCTTCAAGCAACTCATTGTTTTTTTCCTCAAGCTCTGATAACCTTGCCTCTAGGTCGTCATCCATACTCATGCACACTCCCTTCGGTAAAGTATATAACACCCACTGCATATATATTATTTGCGATGTAGCAATCCTGGAGGACTGTCGTATGATATGCGAACTCTGTGGAAGGGAAACTGATAATTTTGAATATGTGATTGTTGATGGTGCAGTGCTTACGGTTTGTCCCTCCTGTGCCAAATTTGGTAGGAAGGTGAAAGGTATGAAGGCTAGAGGGATAAATCTGAGTGCTCTTTCCGCAGGGAAAGGCGGTGATGAGTTGCCCGAACCCGATACCATACTGGTAGAGGACTATGCGGAGAGGATAAGAAACGCTAGGATGAAAATGGGCATGACCCAAGAGCAGCTCGCAAAGAAACTCATGGAGAAGGAGTCTGTGATTGCGAAGATAGAGCGCGGTGATATGAGACCTAGCGACAAACTCGCAAGAAAGCTGGAGAAAACTCTAGGCATCAAGTTATTTGAAAGACTTGATGAAATAGAGGGAGGGTAAGGGGTTCATTACCCCTTGTTTCTTTTTATTTTTTATACCCATAGCTTTCAATAATTGATGATATTGTCAAGTAAAACGATGATGTTATGGAAAGAATTACACCTATCATGAGGAGGCGATATGGTGTTTTACTTTGAAAAGTCTCTACAGTCATAAGTAAGTATAGCATTACTATGCCTAGGAATGTTGTGGGCAATAATGCAATTATGCTCTTAATTACATGCAATTCTCTACCTCCAAAATTATGGGGCTAACCCTCTCCTTTTTATTTTTATATACGCTGAAAGTAGTACTGCAAAAATTGCAAGTGCTGTTGCCGCTGTATATTGCATCATTAGAGTGTTAGTGTTGTTCTCAATACTCTTTACCACAATACCCACATTGAACGCTTGGTTGTCATCAGTGTACACCCTTACCGTAATCTCACCCTCCCCCTGCCCCGTTATTGTTATCACAGAACCTGATGTCTTGACGTATACACCTTTGGGAACAGCCAGAACCTCTATCTTTTCCACGTTTTTCGTAAACATGGACTGGACATCTATAACCTTCTCCCCCCTTCCAAGCACTACAGTTTCTGGGTATTTTATGAGCGATACACCCATTACATGCAGTACTATACGTCCTACAACAGTGTACTCGCCATCCGTGGCTGAAACCAATATACTATAATCTCCGGGAATCCATGCCCTTATTCTGAGTATTGATGATGTTATTGTACACTCTACCCTATGGTTGCTCAGCACGGTGTATTTAAGGGCGCTATCCCTGTCTTCAAACATTGTGTTCAGATCCAAGTATATGGTACTATCCACATACGCACTCAACAAAGCATCGCCCTTGTACTCAGGGGGGTCATTTATATTCTGTATCGATATTGTGAATACATTGGAATAAATACAACTGTTATCATCATATGCCTTCACTAAACACCCTATCTCTCCTACCCAGTCTGGCCATTTGTAGGCACTGATTTCCAGCGTGCTATCCTTTATAGACAAAATTGGACAATCTTCCGGTGTTACAATTGCAAAATGCATCTTTGATTCAGGCGTTGGGTCGTAGAAGTATCTACTTAAATCTATGCGGACAAGCCTGCCTTCACCCACTTTGATGGTGGGTATTTTGCTCATAAGTGATATTTTATCATTGACCTCCTGCCCGTAAGTTTGTTCATCATTGCCT
>QMTG01000174.1 GCA_003649915.1 Thermoplasmata archaeon | reverse complement strand
TCCACTGCCCTACCAGAGCACTTATCACACCGCATACCATGGTAAAATGGTCTCTTGGTATTTATAGGAAAGCCTAACGGTGTTTTGTTTGACTTAATCTCCATTTCGGTATAACTGTACTACCTATCAACGTACATATTCACAAGTTGTATGCACACAAAGGATGCGCTAAAAAATCTCTCAATTTTGGATATAATGTGTATCGCAGATCATTTCTTGCCCTTAATTCTCCCCTCTACAGCGCGTAATATTGCGACCAAATCTTAATATCTTAATAGTTTCTCACCCCCTGCATGCCCGAGCGTAGGATTACATTCATGCCACGTATTACTGCACTACTCTCCAGTTCTGCTGCTTCTGCAGCATGGATTGTTATACCTCTGTATGCAAAACAAATGGGAGCATCAAACTTTACAATCGGGATTATAGGAATGGTTTATGGCTCACTATACTTCATATCATCATACGTTTTCGGCAATCTTGCAGATAGGTTTTGCAGGAAAAAAATATTAATTGGAGGTCTTCTACTATCATCATTTGCCTTCTTTTTGCAAATTTTTGCAAAAAACCCCACTCATCTGATCATGGCAAGGGCATTCTGTGGTTTTTCCGCGGGACTTTACCCCCCATCACTAATATCCTACGTTGTAGACTCTAAACGTCCTCTGGGCAAGTTTTCTTCATACCTCTCACTAGGATGGGCTCTTGGCTCCTATATTGCGGGAGTTGTTGGTAGCGCCTACGGCGCTTTTATTGCATCATCTGCCCTTTACACACTGGCTTTTTTGCTCTCTCTTGTGCTTCCAAGGAGCCCGCAGGAAAGGGTACGCCTTCCACTGTTTCCCAGGCACATAATACGGAGGAATTTGAACGTCTATCTTTCCTATCTTGTGAGGCATACGGGTGCCCATAGCGTTTGGATCATATTTCCAATCCTTCTATCCCAGTACGGGATCACAATGTACCAGATAGGTATAATATTTGCTACAAATTCCATAATGCAGTTCATTTTCATGCAAATATCTGATAGATTCAGACCCCGACCACTTATAATAACGGGCTTTTCATTCACTGCCCTCACATTCTTGATTATGTACCTTAGCGCATCTTTTCCCATGTTCATGCTATCGTCAATCACTCTTGGGATATCCTGGGGCTCGTTGTACTCTGGCTCTATACGATACATAGCAGAGATAAATAGAGAGATTGGAACTGCCTCAGGAATGCTTCAGTCGGTGATCTCGCTTGCTGCGGTTATTGGGCCCTTTATTGGTGGAACTATTTCACAAAAATTATTTCTCAAGGCTTCTGTGATTTATGCTATGGTAAGCGCCGTTGTTGCCCTTTTGATATTCGTATCTCTCGAAAAGTATGCTCATAGTTCGAAATAATTTCCATATATTTTCGTTGGAAGGTCATGATGCACTCTTTGTATAAAATCCTCGTCCACAATGCCCCTGCTCAGCATATATTTCACACGCTTTGGCACTGTTGCAGGACCTAGAACTGCACCTGGTCTTTTAGGGTCGTCTATGTAATCCGTTTCCATCAAAAAATCAATGCCCATTCTCACCGCTTCCTCCAAAAAGGACCTTTTAGATAGAATTGATGGTGTGATACCATATGTGTTCTTAGTAGGAGTTGCAAAGTGCCTAACAACCTTCGTAGTGGTTGCGCCTATCCTTTTTATCATCTCGGCAATATCATGATAAACATGATCACCGCTCTCTGTGTGAAGAACTACAGGTGCGTCCCTACTTTTTGCCTCCTCAAAACAGTACTGCAGTAATTTATTGGCTAAGGACATAACTTCATCGCTTACAGGAAAGTGCGGTCTTCCAACCTCCCCTATCGCTATGCACAAACCATCATCGTACGCCTCAAAAGCTATTTCGTATCCCCTTCTGAAAATTTCTTCGGCATCAGACAATCCAAAGCGTGCCACGAGCTTTGGCAGATCCCCAGGATAAGGGCCAAGGGTTGCATATGCCCTAACACTCGTTTTCTCATTCACAAGCCTAACCATCTTGAGCGTAATTTTGTACTGTCTGCGGTAGTCATCCCCACAATTTATCGCAACATCCTCATACGGCATGTGGGATATTATAACATGTGTTCCACCGTGTTTTTCAAAACGCTTAATCGCTTCAACTCCAAGCCCTGAAGGGCGTATGTGCATGTGATTGTCCAGGATTATCATTGCACGCCAATTTCTCTAATCAAAATATCAAGGGCTTTCTCAGCTTCTTCAATCTTCTTAACACCTGTGAGTACCACCTTGCCAGACGGAAATATAAGCATTGTTACGGGCGGCGAGGATGGACGATAAATTATCGCGGGAAAGTCCTCCCTTGGAGGGGTTACAGTTCCTGATTCCAGCCTAGGAACAATATCCTCGAGTACTAGCCTCTTGCCAATATCATATGAAAGAACCATATTTTTCACCTTAATATCGCCTTTAAGTTCAAGCCCTGCCTTTTCCACAACGCTTTTTATAAATCTAGCAGCTTCTTCAACACTTCTAGCACCGCTGCACACGATTGTCCCGTTCCTGAATATTATGGAAGCCATATCTCCCTCTTTTGGCTCGTAAATCACACCAGGGAACGCTTTCCTGTACTCAACCCCGAGGTTTTTTGCAATTTTTTCGGGATCATCAAACGCGCCCTCTGCGTTGGCGAATGCAACAACATTCTCCACAACAATATCCATTTTTTCTCCTCCTTGATAGCGTCCTGACTCTATGCCCAATCAGAGAATTGGTTATTAAATTTTTCGTTAAAAATCTGATATTTTGGCTGAGAAACGCACTTGTGTGTTGTGGGCATGGGCTTAGACTGTAACCCATCGTTTTGTGGGTATGTGAGACCACCTATAAGGACTATTTGAGTGAGCAATAACGGTACAAACCACGTCACCTACACGCTGTTATACACCCCAACAGGGTCGAAGTGAGCGTTACAAGCGAAT
>QMTG01000173.1 GCA_003649915.1 Thermoplasmata archaeon | reverse complement strand
GGGAAATACTCAAGAAATACGCGGAAGAGTACGATTTTATACACATTTATCGTTATGGGGGCACAAGGGGGAGGTGTAGAAATTTCTGTGTTGAAAAAGCAGAGGGGAGGGCGGTGGCGTTCACTGATGGTGATTGTATAGCAAACCCATTCTGGGTAAGGGAATTCAGAGAGAGTTTGCATAGGGCAAAAATAGTTGCGGGAAAGACAATAAATATAGGGTATGAGCCTTTCGTCAGGCTTCAGCGTGTTGAGTTGTATCACAGAGGGTACGACGTAACATTTCCCAGTTGCAACTTGGCCTATGATAGGGAACTGTTCCTATCCCTCGGCGGGTTTGATGAATGGTTCGTGACTGCCGAGGATATAGACCTGAACTATAGGGCAGTATCGCTTGGGAACGAGATAATATACAATGAGCGGGCGATTATTTATCACAAAATGAGGAGCACTTTCAGAGAGTTTGTGCGACAAGCCTATTGGAACGGCTATGGGAGGAAACAACTAACCCTCAAGCATGGAAAACTCTGGTCAAAGTACGCGCCAAGCCATATGTTTCTCAGGGATTTTAGCGTATGGTATGGTTTGAGGCTATCAGTTGCCCTCTTAGGCTATTTTGCGTGCAAATTGAGGGAAAGAGGGTATAAAAGGCCTTAAAGCATCTATTGCTTTGCCTTAAAACATCTATAGTTTTTATGCGACGGGGTATTTTGTAATCAGCACAATATTACACATTAGCGCAACATACCGCTGCAATCATCAGTGCAAGCACAGGGTGTCTTTGATAGGCATTAGGCGAGTTATGAGGGGGCGGGCTTCGCAAGCGTAGACCTTACAAAATACGTATGCCGTATGCTCGGGTGGTCAAGGGGCAATGGACGTGTGCGATATGTCAAACTTATTATCTCATCTCTTCTTGCATCATATCTTGTTCTCGGTATACGCGCCTGACTATATGCTGCCTCGTATAAACCTTTCTCAACCTCAGGTATTACACCAACGATTATTATCAGACCCAAGGCTGTGGATATTGACATTGATTGAACAAAGATTACAGTAAACCTTGTGCTTGGAAAGCCCATTGCAATATTGTCAATAATAATCTTAGCAGTAATGAGCAACATTATCATCGCGAATATTACGCCTCTTCCGATATGCCTACCCATGCTGTATTCTTGTGTCATGCTCAACCATCACCTCACTCAAGGATTGTCGTAACACCTTATTTTAACTTATCACGCCTGTATCCACGCTGATTATCAATTTCTGATTATCACCCCCCATATTCCCGTGATATCCTATATGTAGGGCTTTGAGCAAATTTCACATCCATGCCCAACCCAATCATACACATAACCGCAGCGGTGGTTGCCGGATACGCTGTAGGCTATCACGAAGATAATAGAGGCTATTTTATACTCCTTCTTGCCCTCCTCCATGAATTAATAGATATAGACCATGTTCTAACCCCGGGCTTTAAAACTCTCCACAACATATTCGTGTTTGTAATATTTCCCGTGTTTCTCTACGCCATACTGTCATTCATAGAGGTGGGGCGTGGGACAACAAAACTACAGCGCCTCGCAATAGTATTTTTTGCCATGATGCTTACTCACTTCTTCTTAGACCTTTTGTACGGTGCCCCAATGCCTCTTTTGTACCCTGTGAGTAGTGAAACTTTCACCCTGAACTTGGCGGAGAGCAGTATTAAGGCTAGGGACTGGGCAATATCGCCATATGTCGTTTTCACACCGCAGCAAAGCGTAATCCTCACATGGCTGCTCTCGATTCTCCTCCTTCGCTTTGTGGAAGATGGGCTATATGAGGGGTGGCGTCCACTCATAAACAAATCAGTGCGCAAAATAGTGATGTTGCTTTTGAGAAGAAATGAAGCAGGAAATCCAAGGTTTGCGATAGCAAATGAAGTGCCTGTTCCTTTGATTCTTGATTCGCCCCCTGAATTGAAAATTTATGGGAGCGGTGGGCGTGAGGGTATTTAATTGAGCGTTTTATAGTGGTATACATGGAGGTTTAATGCCTTTCAACTATCTAATTATCCACGCAGTAACGATATTTCTTCTTCAACGACCTTCTTATAATCATCAACAATTCTGTTCACTCTATCCTCACTTTTCGATTCCGCATAAATCCTTACAATGCTTTCAGTGCCTGATGGTCTAATAAGAACCCAGCCATTTTTGAAAAATATTTTCACACCATCAATCGTTATCATACGCTCCCCAACGCCTTCCAGTTTTTTCTTTAAGTTCTCCATGAGGGGTAATTTTAGGCCATCAGGGCATGGAACGCTTATCTTTTTCTGCCAGTATCTTGGCAACTTGGAGATGAGCGAAGAGAGTTTTTCATCATACTTTGCCATGATTTCAATAACCTTTGCCATGGCCATGGCTCCGTCCCTGCAGTACTGGTGCTCTGGAAATATCAGACCACCATTTTCCTCCCCGCCGAAAACTGCGCCCACATCCATCATTTTTCTAGCGACGACGGGGGAGCCAACTCTGGTGTATATAACCTCGCCACCTGCCTCTTTTACAACATCCTCGAGCACCTGCGATGATGACACGCCTGTCACAACAATACCACCATTTTTATTCTCAACAATCTCTCGGGCAACAAGTGCCAACGTTCTATCACCGTGCACATAGTATCCGTTTTCGTCAATGAATATCGTTCTGTCCCCATCTCCATCATGGGCTACGCCAAAATCCGCTCCGAAATCTTTGACAGCGTTTATCAGTTGTGTGAGGTTTTCAGGCTTTGGCTCTGAGTCATGGCCCGGAAATGTGCCCTGCGGGCTTGCATTCAGTGTTATCACACGACACCCGAGTTTTTCCAGAATATATGGTGATGTCACAGATGTCGCACCGTTTGCGCAGTCCAAGATCGTGGTAAAGCCCGCCCTCGCAATCAATTTCCTATCAACTCTTCTAACAACACCTTCTATATATTCC
>QMTG01000172.1 GCA_003649915.1 Thermoplasmata archaeon | reverse complement strand
TGGTCTCACTTTATCACCGGCAAAAAATGAAGTGTCTCTGTTTAAAAGTATTTTGACAATCCTTTTTCCATTCCGGCGAAGATGTACCTGTTAATCCTGCGTTTATAGATGTACTTAGCTCCACATGCAAAACATTGAACCGGTTTTGGTGGTTCTGCTTTTACTGTTGAGCCGCAGATTTTGCACATAAAAAAAATAGTTTTAGTCATATTTATGCCTCCACATGTATCTTCTGTGACTGTTTTTGTTGTAGATGCAATTGTCATTAAGGGGACAATCGGGGCAGTAGAATTTACCATTCTTCACCACGGTCTGAAATCTCCAACAAAAATCCACGTACTCGATGCTTTCCGGCGCTACAGGTACATCAATCAGCATTTACACCACCTCCCCCATAACCTTCGTCCACACTACTAAGCATTTGTTACGGTTGTTAAAGTTTACTGGCACGTCTTTGGCCCTAACGAGCTTAATGAAAGTCTTACCGCAGAGTCTTCGCATAACAAAGAGATAAAAGCCGTTGTTTTTGAGTAGAAAGTCATGCTGGTCTTTGTAGATAACGAAGCGGCCCCTTCTCCTGCCTTTTTCTCCGTGACTACTGTCTATTTGCCATTCAAGGCAGCTTTTTACCTCAATGTAGTGGCCGTTTACATAAAAGTCTATTAGAGAGTTGATGAACTCTACTTTTACAGTGTCAAAAAATTTAGGTAAAAATTCTTTGGCTATTTCTTCGGCTTTGTGGCCGTTTTGCTTTGCTTTCTTATTGTGGCCCATGTTCCCATCACCCACATGCTTTTTCTTGGCCTTACCCATGTCCATGCCTTTCTGCCGTGCCTTTTCTCCAGCCTATCCCACGAATTGATGTTAAACGGGCATTTTACATGCAGAGGACAATCCTCGCAGCTTTCGGTGTTGTGGCAAAAGTCGACGTATTCCACGCTTTCCGGGGCCTTTATTTCACCTACCGCCATTTACACCACGTCCACGTCTTTGTTTTCAAATAAGGCCTCTTTGAAAACTGCAATTGCTCTCTTTATTGCTTTTTCAACGTCTTCCGGGCATTGTGTTAATTCGAGGTACAGAGCATTAACATAGTTGAAGTCATGCATCAAAGTTATCGCTGCAATCCTTCCTGCGTGATACGCTGCGATAATGGCCTCTTCCTTTGTGGGAAATGTATCGTTTATGAATTCAATTAATTCAGAGTCCCACCAGCCGGTTTCTATTTTTTTGCGGCAATAGTTGTCCACTCGTGCAATAACGTCACCTGCAACTTCTGGAGATAAATTAAGGGCTTGCCAATAGAATCTGTACTTGTTCCGCCTCATACCACATCCACCACCTTATGGGCCTTTACTACGTAAATGGCACAGTCTTTGTATTTCTCCGTAAACCTTCGTACTAAGTCCACTAATTGAAGCTCGTGCCTTGTCGAGTCCCAGTCCACTATTTTGCCGTTTTTAACTGCCATTACTGCAAAGGGCCACTCTAAAAAAGATTTAAGGGTTTGACCTCTGCAACCCATGCCTATCACCTACCCTTTTTGCCTTTCTTGCCTTTCTTGCCGTTCTCTTTGCTTAAGTCCTGCTCTTCATCAACCGTTTGCACCTCAATGGCATCTACGAGCTTACCTCTGAAACTGCGCTTAGTTTTCTTGAGTATTATTGTTTTACCGGCCCATTCATCAGTTTCTTCGCCGTATTTCTCCGCTATAATCAATGCATTAGTGCGGTTAAGGACTAAAACGTCGTCTATGTCTCTAAAGTGCACTACGAGCTTTTGTCTGTTGTTTATTTCCCTCAGTTCCACTTTTTCTATCGTTAGCGGTGTATCCCATAGCCCTTCCTCTTCGCAGATAGCTGCGTTCAAAAACCGGCCGGTGTTACCTCTTCCGTACACTTCACCCACTCTAACCATTTCTCTCCACCTCCTTTTCGAATTCCTCCCTTACAAAGGCCGGAACGGGTTTATACACCCAAAAAATGTCCCGGCCGTCGTACCAAAGGGGCACGGGTTCGACGTCCGGTATCCGTTTCTCCGCTGCCATGGTAGTTTCTACGCACCCTTTGTTTATAAAGCTTTTGGAAAACAGTTACTCCCTTTTCTTAGGCTTTTTCTTTAATTTGCGGTAATTGTTTACTACGTTTTGAAGCGTTTTCTTCATGTTTTACCCCCCTTTTCATTCAGAAGTTTAAGTATAACCGTAACCTTCCCTTCGATGCATCCAACTTTCCTGCTTAGGTAAAGCAGTTTACCGTACAAAGGGGCTACGAGCATAGCAATAACCATAACTGTTGTGTTATCCACCTTTCTTCACCTCCTCTATGTACTTTTGTATGTACTTTTCCTTGTAACCCAATTGTCGCATTATTTGTTTAAACTCATCCTCTTTAACTATACCTAACTTTAGCCACCGCAGTAAATCAGCCTTAGACGGCAGTTTAACAAGCCTTCTGCGAGTTCTTTCAGCTTTGTTTACGTAGTACTCCACTTTGCTTTCCGTTAGGCCCAAATTCTTAAGCTCTGTCTTTAGTTCATCTACCGTAATATCGCCACGTGCGTACCGCCACGTTAGGGCCGTTATTTGTTCTTTTAAGTCCTCCCGCTTTTCCTTTGCCTCTTCAAGGGCCATAATGAATTCTGCTTCCTCTTTGTCGTAACCTATTTCCTGTAGCATCTTAATTGCTTACTCTTTAGTAATTATTGACTCTAAATATCCCTCAACTATCATAGATTTAGTTAATTCTCTGCCGGACTCGTGCTTATAGACTTTGTAAAACTCCATAAGCCGTTCAGCGTCTTTAATGCTGTATCCTAACTCCAGTAACCTTGCTTTTAGCTCTTCGTCGCTTATTAGGCCCAAAGCGTAGATGCGTCTTAAGTCTACCCTTGTCAACGGTGGAAACGTTAAAGCTTTAATCCTGTCTCTCCAGAACGGTGAAATGTCTGCCATTGCTAAGTACTCGTCTAAATC
>QMTG01000171.1 GCA_003649915.1 Thermoplasmata archaeon | reverse complement strand
GTTTATACATTCAAAGATGGATGCGTAACACAAGCCGTCAAGAATTGTCTAAGGTCGCTCAAAGAGTACCGCAGACCGCACTACCTTATAATTGATGAATTTAACAGGGCAAACCTTGATGAAGCATTTGGTAAGTTGTTCACGGTATTTGAGTACAGAGATCAGCAACCACTTGTTTCAAAGGAAGAGGCAGGCTATGAGGTCTGGATGCCCAAGCAGTTCAGGATAATAGGCACAATGAACGCTCAGGATAAGAGCACATTGTTTGAACTCGGATATGCGTTAATGCGCAGGTTTGCATTTATTGAGATCACGCTTCCGGACAAGAAAGACGAATATGAACGCTTCCCACACTTCGTTGTGCTCAGAATGAAAGAACTTGGGCTAAGCATTCCCAATTTCAAAGGAAATATTTTCAATGTGGATGAGAGCGGGGAAGTGCGTAAGTGCTTCGAGATGCTCATGAAATTTGTTGAGGAAGAGGATTTGCCTGAGGAGACCGAGATTGTTGCTAGGGGTGTAAGAACGTACAGGAAAATAGGTACTGCAAACCTGCTAGATACCATGATATGTGTAATTAACGCTCCTAAGAATTATCCAAAGCGTGTGGCGCTTGAGGATGGAATAATAGCCAACATTTTACCCCAACTTGAGGGTATTGAAAAGGGTGCTTTAATGAATATAAAATTGAAGGCTGACCAAATTTTTGGTGAAAAGAGCAGGGTTTCGAGGGCGCTTGATAGAATGATAAGAGCACCGATATCCACAATATTCGCATAGAATTGCGAGGAGTCAATATGATTGAAATATTTCTGAGAGGGAGGAAAGTTACGAAGGTTGGAGAGAATGAATGGGTGGAAATTCGCGTTACTGCGGAGAGAGATATGAGAAGACCTGTAATCCGCATTCTTGGAAAAGACTACCAACTTCCGCCTATGAGTATTGGGGATAGAGTTTCACACTGGTATTATACGGGCGAGTACGTTGGTGAGGTGGCTGTTGAAGTCTTGGACAACGAGCGTGTGATATTTGCGATTAGGTTTGAGGTTGAGCCGAGCAACTTCTCCTACTCAGATTTGATGTGGATAAGGAATGATAGAATCCCCAAACTCGTGCAAGCGCTTGGAGCCCTCAACTACTTTGAAATCATGTACGATGGGCCTGCATCCGGTGATGAAAGAAGTGTGCCTGAGCCTTCCGTGGACAGACTTTGCGATTACTACAGTTATTCTTTGAAAAAATTAACTAAGGATCTTTTCAAGTATCCATTAAATTATAAAACAAGGAAGGTTAGAAGGAAGTTGAAGTGCGAGATTTCTGGTAGAATAAACTGGCCAAAGACTGTAATAAGGTGGGCGAACAGGGGCGATGAAAGATTCACAACGTTTGTCTGCGATAGAAGGAGAAGAACCTGGGTTACACCACTCAATGTAGCGGTGGCACACTATCACTACGATATCTTTGTAGAGGCGCACGATATGAGAAATGAAGTGCAGAGGATGGAGGCGGAGGCAGAGACTTGGCGAAAAATATGGAAGACCTCTGTTGGCAGGTACAGTTTAGATGCAGTCGCAAAGATTAATAAGTTGAACGAAACAATGAGGTATCATAGGGGAGTGCTTAAAGGGATTTTTTTCAACAAAATTGTTGAGGATGCCATAAAAACGGAGGTTAACGATGCTTTTTTGACTAAAGCCATGGCGGAGTCTTTGAAGTCCAAGAACCCGATATATAAGGATATAATATCATCATATATGGAATACAGGAAGTATTACCGTAGGTTTTTTGAGAGAAAAGTTGTGCTGCCCATGATGAGAGTAGCGGAGTTTTATCGCATATGGTGTGCCCTTGAAATCGCACATGCGCTGGGGCTAAGATCAGTTATGCAGTCCGCAACAGAGTTTTATGGTAGGAATATTGAGATGAAGTTCAACCTACCACAGGCTATACTGAGCCCAGAGGTTGGGGGGGAAGATAAGCCTTACATATTCATAAAATCCAACAGGTCGGGTGTGCAGATAGTGCTTGATGCAGATTATGGTGTGAAAAGCATTAACGATGAGTGCGTCCATAGGGCTCTGGGCATGGCAGAAAATTTTGGAGTAGAGTGGGCGGGTATAGTGTATCCCGGTGATGAAAGCACAAGCATAAGTGCGGGCAAGCATAATCTATTATTTATAGGGATGAACCCGAAAGGCAGGGAAGAGGGGGTTAGAGTTTCCACAGACGCCATCATTAAAATTCTAGGATGATCGCGAAGGATGCGCAAAACACTATTCTAAAAATCCCTCCATTTTGTAAGAAGAATTGCCACTATGGCCATTGCTATCGCCATCAGACCTATTATGAGATAGGATTGAAGGGCTGTATGGACATCATTGTAAACCATTATCCTCCTCAGCCCGTTATGATAGAGAGGCATGAACACCGCAACTTTTTGCATGAACAAGGGCATTATCTCAATAGGCCAGAAAGTAGCCAGGGGGTGAAGTCATGAGTGGAACCGGGCGAACCCAAAAACTTGGAGGATGGGCCCGGCCGGATTCGAACCGGCGACCACCTGGTTATGAGCCAGGCGCTCCACCGAGCTAAGCTACGGGCCCAATTAGGCGCCGTCGGCCGGATTCGAACCGGCGACCGCTCGGTTAACAGCCGAGTGCTCCACCAGCTGAGCTACGACGGCATATTATTCGCTCACCTCTTAAATGTTAGGTATGTTTAAAGGTTTTTCGTTTTTATGAGCAAGTTATAGTACTCCAAGAATCACCTCACCACTAAATTTTTAATAGGGGGAATGCGTAAGATCAATGATAAGAAGGTGCGATGGGTAGTCGGGGAGGAGGGGAGAGGGATGCTAAGCACGGCAAGGATTGCAGGGATCAGAAGGTTAGTAGGCGACAAAATAGGAAATGATAATTTTTAATGGCGAGAGGAGTACGGCACATTGGAGATGAAAAAGCATTATTTTGCCACGATTGACGATTATATGAAGTG
>QMTG01000170.1 GCA_003649915.1 Thermoplasmata archaeon | reverse complement strand
TCAGCGGCGAAGGCATGGTTGCCGTGGACATGGGGGCAGCATCTAATCTACCAGCGTACCAAAGCGTGGCGTCCTGAAGGCGTTCCGCATACGATTGTACCGCTTGGCACAGAAGCAAGGCGAATGACGCCTGAAGAGCGAGCCAGAAGAGGGCTTGAGTGGCAGTTAGAACACAAGCACGAGATAGGTCGCGAAGGCAGATGGGAACTGGGACCGCTTGCGTTTGATCCGAGAACAATTCTACACATGGGTGAAGTTGCTGCTGGCGAACTGGCGAACCTGCTATTGACTGGCATAGGAGCGGTCGAGTGGGCAGGTGCGAAAATCAGTGGCAAACAGTACAAAGGCATTGCTGCACAACTGAAGCGGAACATCAACTACCTAATGAACAAGGACGACCTGAAGCGATACGGCATCGAGATACCGCCACAGTTGACCGACGAGCAAGCCCAGCAGATCATAGAGAAGGGCAAGAAGATAGGCGATAGAGTTGCCGAAACCATTGCAAGAATAGCCCCTTACATGATTCTTGGTGTTGGCGGTGCAGGTAAGAAGGCTGCTTCTGTCTTCGGTAAAGAAGCCGTCGAGCAAGCACTAAAACGTACGATAGCGTGGTCAGTTGGTATTGGCACTCTACGAGGGGTTGAAGACCTTGTAGAAGGCGTTGACCCAAAGACAGCGTTGAGAGATGCTATCACGACGGCATTTATCACTTCATTACTTGTAGGCGCAGGTGAAGGCGTTCATCTTGGGCTTGCATATCGCAGGCTGGTCAAAGCCCGCCCACTGGTTAGAGAGGTCTTTGCTCGATATGGCATTAAGGATGTTTCCAACAAGGTTATCGACTATTACATCAGGAATCCTGAAAAACTCGAAGAAGCCATAAGACGACTGACGAGCAAGCCCCCGATGAGTGTCGCTACAGCCAAGCGATTACTTGGCATTCGTGCTGATAAGTTTACCGTCGATGACGTCAATCGTGCGTTTCGAGATACTATAAAGCGGGTACATCCCGACTTACATCCAGATACGAGATTGAGTTCGTTAGAACAGTATCTTGAAGCAAGAGATGTCCTGCGGAAGTACGCTGTCAAAGGTGAAGGCGTTGCCATCAAGCCAGCAGCCGAAGCGGTTAAACCGTCAACGCCCGCCGAACCACTGGCGTTGCCAAAGCCTGCAGTAGAAGGGGGCAAGCCCATTATCACGCCCCCACTCGCAGAGACGCCAAAGACAATAGAAAAACCACCGCAAACCATTCCTAAACGTGTTTATCATGCCACACCCTACAGGTTCGAGGGACTGCCAAAACCAAGAGCAAAAGGATTATTTTTTCGCGAACCCGCAGGCGCTTATTACAGTTATAGTCCCGCAGTTGCTATGGGTGAAACAGGTAAATGGAGAACAACTGCGTTGAGGGTTATTGTAGCAGAACCGACGCCAAAGAACCCGCTTGTCTTGAAAGACGAAAAGACACAACAGTGGTATGACGACCTATACGCGGAAACCGAACGGGAAGTTATAGAAAGAAAAATAAAGAAAGACCCTGCTGCCGCTGAACTTATTGAATGGGGGCAAAACGGTGAGATAATTAATGTTTTGTATGAGCCGTGGAACAAGGAGATAGCCTATCAGTTTGCCCGCAAATTACGTTCTATGGGCTATGATGCAGTTTATGACCCTTATTATGGCAGATATATCGCATTGAAGAAATCGGCTGTTAAACAGCTGTCAGAGATACCTGCGGAGGAAACCGAGCAATACAAGCAGGTGTTGCGACCACCTGCAGAGACGCCAAAGGCGGTTGAAGCACCAAAGCCAGTGGCAAAGCCTGAAGTGCCGAAACCAAAAGAAGTTGCCCCAGAAGCCAAAGCAGAACCCGTAAAGGAAGCACAGCCTATAGAAGATATTACAAAACTGCCGCCAGAGGAAGTAAAACGCTTATGGATTGAAAGCGCCAAGCCAACAAGTAAGGCAAAGCGAACTCGTCTTGAAAAAGAGGCAAATGAGTACGTCTTGCCCATCATTCAATCAATCTCGCAGGGCAATTGGCAGATTATAAAGTATCTACCTTGTCCTGATGCACGCAAAACACGTGCTATCGTTGAAGATTTAGTAAAGATGGGTTATGCCAAGATCGCAATTGGCGAACACAATGCCGCATTCGTCGGACGTGCAGATGCGAAAGTACCAGAAAACTTTGAAGTCGTCGGCGTAAGACGTGAGCCTGAGGTAAAGCCTGTTGAGGAGATCAAACATGAGCCAGAAATCGAAACCGCTCCTACCGCTATCGAAGGTGCTGGCGTTGAAGAAGGCAAAGCAGTTGAGCCTGCTGAAGCCAAGCCAGCAGAAAAGCCAGTCGAAAAGCCAAAAGAGTTAGCCCCAACAAAACCTGAAGATGCAGAAAAGATATTGCAAGTATACGCAAAAGAGCATGAGGTAGTTCATAGGGGAATTGCGCCTGAAGACGCTGACGTTGCCTTCAAGACCGTCGCCAAGCAAATACCGACAGGTTTGGAGAACGTCAAACTGTGGGTAATTCCTGGCAAAGAAAAAGAAGCCGAAAAATTAGTTGCCGAATTACAGAAAGAAGCCAAGCGGAAGATAACGGCTGGCAAACCCAGACCGCTGAAACTTACTGAACCGAAACTGCCCCGTCCTGCAAAGAAGAAAGAGGATGTAATAGCAGCGGTTGCTAAAGCCACAGGGAAACGCGAACCAGGCGTTCAGTACGCACTTGATGGCGTCAACATAAAGGATAATGAATTGGCAGCAACCGATGCAAACAGGCTGTTTATCGCATACGGCGACTGGGGTAAGGACGGGTTGTATGAAGTCGGCAAAGGAGGGAAACTGGGCAAGCCTATAACTAACCTAAGCTTCCCTGACTACAAATCTGTAATCCCTAAAGAGATTGAGACTAAGAAGCCATCAACCGTAATCGACGTCGAGAAAACTTGGCGAATGATACGCCAGGCGAGGATACTTGCAGACCCGTACATTG
>QMTG01000169.1 GCA_003649915.1 Thermoplasmata archaeon | reverse complement strand
GCATTATTGGTGTTGTGAGGGTGAATGGAAGGTATATCCCGATTGCCACGGGAAGCACTGGGACGCCCATGATTATAAGCAGAAACGCAAGTTCTGCGCCAACTAAAAACATTATAAAGTTCATGCCTTTGCCAAACATTGCGTTGAGCAGACCGCCCATGACATACGCCTGAGGCGCTGGTAACACATCGCCCCCTATTCCGTAGGCTTTGTGCAGCACAATAAGGATTGGTGCTATAACAAAGGCCATTGCCACGACAGCGATCATCTCTCCAATCTGCAGAGCCATGGGTGTTGATCCCAATAATTGCCCGGTCTTGAAGTCCTGCATAACATCTCCTGCTATAGCAGCGGCGCAGCATACCACCGCACCCACACCAAGTGCCACTGCCATTCCCTCATTGCCTCTAACGCCCAAGGATAGTAGGAGAAGGGATGTGAACAAAAGGGTTGTAATTGTAACCCCAGATATTGGGTTGTTTGAACTGCCCACAACCCCTGCTAGGTATCCTGCTATTGCTGTGAAGAAGAAGGCGAAAATTGTAAGAACAATTGCGGATATTCCTGCAACAGTGGCTGAGTTTGACAGATACCAGTATAGGGCAAATATGGGAATAACCATTGCGCCTGCCAATCCGAAACTCAGCCTGTAGGGCAGGTCTTTTTCAGTTCTCAAGACTTTAATCTCGCTCTTTTTCTTGTGCACAACAGCGCCAAAGGCGCTTTTCATTGATTGGCGAAGGGAAAACATCGTGTATATTCCACCAATTGTGATGGCGCCAATGCCTATCCAGACAACCTGCTCCCTCCTTATTATTGATAGGGCTTCGAGCATTGTTGTTCCTTCAGGCAAAGGATACATGCCCATGGATGCCATTGTCAGAAATATGGGGGTTATTACAACCCAGCCTAAGATTCCGCCAAGGAAAACGTATGATGCTATTCTCGGCCCCACTATATAGCCAATACCAAGCAGTGCTGCCGATAGGTCTGCACCGCCGAAAAATTTTGCCTTTCCCACAGAGATTATACCTTGGATTCTATCCTTCATTATCCCAAGACCTGATGATAAAAACTTGTATATTGCCCCTATACCGAGGGCTGTAAAGACATACTTTGCTGTGGTACCACCCTTTTCGCCTGCAATCACAACCTCAGTACACGCCACACCCTCAGGATAGGGGAGTGCTTCTTCAACCACAAGTATTCTGCGTAGAGAAACAGTGAACAACACCCCCAGTACTCCGCCCATGAGTGCAATCATTGTCGTGACCCAGTAATTGATCTCAGTCCATGCGCCTATTATTATGTACGCAGGTATTGTGAAAATTACACCGGCAGCGAGTGCCTCGCCTGCAGAACCCATGGTTTTTGCCAGGTTTATTTCAAGCACAGTGCCTCTTAGCGACCTAAACACTGCCATAGCAATAACGGCAGAGGGTATTGTAGCGGATACAGTCATGCCAACTTTTAGCCCAAGATACGCATTTGCTGCTCCCATAACAACGGATAAAATCACACCCAAGATTATTGCGCGTGCTGTAAACTCTTTAACAACCTTTTCTGGCGGAATATATGGCTCAACACTCATCGGCGGGTTATGTGCAATTGTTTATAAAGATATTTTGAATATACACACCATTATGATTATAGACGGGAGAAAGATTGCGGAAAGGGTTGAAAGGCAGGCAAGGGAAAGGGTTGAAAGGCTGCGCGAGGTTGGGGTAAAGCCAAAACTCGTCGTGCTCTCCACCACAAGCGCAGAGGGTGCTAAGATATACGAAGGAGTGCGAAGGAGGGCGTGTGATAGGGTGGGGATAATATGCGAGAGGATAGACCTCACGGGTGCCTCGGAAGAAGAGGTCATAGGCGAGGTTGAGGCATTAAATCAGGACGAATCTGTTCACGGAATACTTCTGGAGGCGCCTTGGAGCCCAGATATTGACCCTAGGCGTGTTTTTATGGCTATGGATCCGCTAAAGGATGTTGAGGGGCTTAGCCCGTGCAATCTCGGCGCTTTAATTGCGGGCAGGGAGGATATTGCACCGTGCACTCCAAGGGCTGTTATTGAGATCGCGCAGAGCATAGGGTTTGAGTTTGAGGGTGCGGATGTAGTTGTGGTAAATCACAGCATGGTCGTTGGCAAACCCCTATCAATAATGCTGCTCAATAGAAATGCAACAGTGCATGTATGCCATGTTTACACAAAGAATATCGTGGATAGTACAAAGAAATCTGACATGCTGATCGTGGCAGCAGGAGTGCCTGGTCTTATTGGCAGAGAGCACGTGAAAGAAGGCGCTGTTGTGATTGATGTTGGGATGAATCGTGTTAATGGCAGGGTTGTTGGTGATGCGAGGTTTGATGAGCTTTTAGATTACGTAAAAGCCATAACACCTGTGCCAGGTGGAGTGGGTCCTGTAACAACAGCCTATTTAATGCTAAACACGGTTATTTGTGCTGAGAGAGTAAGCAGTATGCGCGGCATTATTTGAAAAATCCCTCGGCACCGCAGTATGGGCACTTTATTTTGGCAGGTCTTTTCCTTATTTCAATATCAAAGGTTTTCAAACACGAAGGGCATAAAATCTTTTCCTTGACCACTTCCTCCCATTCATCCTCAAGGTAGGCATCCGATAGGTAATAGTGCTTGCTCTCAGCGCCCAAATGTTCTCCTTCAGCCCCGACATAATATTCGCCATATACTGCTTGCTCTTCCTCAACCTTGGCAACAGGTCTTGGGCGCTTTGTCAGGGCAATAATTGCCAGCACCGAAGAGGCTAAGAGGAGGGCAACGTCCACAATATTGGCGCTTAGTACAATAGCCCCCATGGTTGCCAGTATCAGGGCTGAGAGAAAGAATGCAGTAATGGTGCTGAGTATTAAGAGAACAACACCTGCTTTTTTCCTAATGAGCGCTAATGATATTATGATGAGGAAAAAAACAATAGCGGAAGCCTCAGGAGGCGATAGGCGTGAAAATATTTGCTGAGCAATGGCCTGG
>QMTG01000168.1 GCA_003649915.1 Thermoplasmata archaeon | reverse complement strand
TTCCAGTTCCCTTATATTGTTTTCGAAATGTTGTGCTATATAATTGAGCACATCGTCCTCGACCGTCCATCCATTTTCCTTTGCTTTCTGCCTTAATATGGCAACACGTGATTCAAAATCTGGCGGAGTAATCTGTGCTATTAGCCCACCCTCAAACCTAGATACAAGCCTTTGCTCTAGTGATGGTATATCCTTTGGGGGCCTATCACATGCGAGTACTATTTGCTTATCAACAGTGAATAATGTATTGAATGTGTGGAAAAACTCCTCTTGGGTTCTCTCCCTACCAGCAAGAAACTGCACATCATCAACTATCAATACATCAACATTGCGATACTTTTGCCTAAAACTCAGCAATTTGTTGTTTTGCAGTGCTTCAATCAAATCATTGCTGAACTTTTCGGTAGTCGTATATAATACCTTCATATCAGGATTGTTGTCCTTTATATAGTTGGCAATAGCGTTCAGCAGGTGTGTTTTCCCTAAGCCTGGTCCACTCCATATGAACAGTGGGTTGTATACAGTCCCTGGCTTTTCGGCAACGGCTTTCGCAGCAGCGTATGCGAATCTATTGAACTCTCCAACAACAAAATTATTAAAGGTGTATGTAGGTGATATTGAAGCCTCAAGTTTTATTTCCTCCTTGCCAATCTCAGCCTTGCCCGTCTCAACCCCCCCTACCTCCCCAGCCTTGGCAAGCAATTCATACAGCATCTCTTTTTGCCTCTCTCTTTCTTTTATTTCCTCTTTTTTCCTAATCTCTTCAGCCATTTTTTCCTGAATCTTTAGTTCTGCATCTCTCAGCGCAATCTTGATTTCGTCTATTTTTCCTGGGTCATTCAAGTACTTTTCAATGTCTCGAACTAGGTAAGAGTACTCTGTGTTCTTAATTGATAATACCCTGTTTTTGAGTTCATTTAACTCCTCAACCATTTTCTCATAATCCCTAAAGACCTTTTCAGCATTCTCAATGTTCTCACTCATTGCACTCTCCAGCATTGAGACATTGTATCCCTTCTCCCTCCACATCTCCATTTTTCTCTCCAACTCCTCCCGCCTTGTCCTCTCGCCTGCCCTTTCCTTCTTACCCCAAGTTAGGGCGATGATCTTCGCCTTAGACTTTGGGGGCGAAATTTGTGCCTTAGAGCCCAGCCTTTCAAATATCGGATGTGCTTTTTTATGCACAACCAAACTTGCATCTTTATCGTACGATACTTCCCAAATTTTTCTGTAAGCACGCTGCCCAAAAAACTCTCCCCCGTCCTTTGCATATGCAAACTTGGGCGTGCCCCTAACAATGCCAACAATGCCTTCAAAACTTCCGTCCTTGGAATTTACAATAATGTGCCCTGTTAACGCCAGTTCTTGCAACTTTTTCAGCAAATTACGCATGGCAGTAGTTCCACCATGTACAGAGATTATAGCATCATCGTTCATGCTCGGTAGCCTCTATACCTCACAGCCTATAAATATTTTATTTTCAGTAAGTAGAAAATTCGTGCAGCATATTTGTTATTGCTTATTTTGTAGACATCGTACATAGGGGCTTTACCTATGCATATGTAAAAAATACGCCTATATTCAAAGATGCAAACACAGTAGGGTTTTTTAAAGCACTCGGCCTGTGAAGTGCTAACATTGTAATATGGATCTGCCTGAGTTTTTTATCACTGTATCCCCCTTTTTCCATCAAAATACTTGTAATCACTTCTGACCCCCATCCTTAAACTACCCTGCATCTTAGTTTTACTCCTCTTCTCGCCCGCGATGATAAATGCTAATGCAACTGCTATAAATATTGGTGTAAGCCACGCCAAAAACCATCCCACGTCTCCACCCCACTTTACTTTTGAAATTCTGGTAACACCAAGGTATTCTTCATGCACCGTTGTGTAATGACCGAAGAACGTTTTGCCTACAGTTTCCTCGTCCTCCTCGTATGTTTTATTGGTCTCTGCCATTTCTCTAGCAACATCCTCCTTCACTGCCATTGGAAGAGTTATCATAAAAAACAGCGGTGATATGGCCGATAAAACAAGACTTACTCCAATCATTGTTGCAACAATTCGGTGCAAATTACCATTATTACAGACAACAATCTGTATTATTGCGATAAGTAGAAGAAAAAGCGTGAGTGTGAGAAAAATTGTTGTAATGAAGAATACAAGAGTAGTTTTTGTGTGCGGAGCGTATAAGGATGCACCACCTATGTGCTCCACACGTAAGCCTCCCGTAAGTGAATAACCATAACACATTACCTCTCGCTCTATGAGTTTTCCCTTTCCAGAGTACCACTCATTCACAATACTTATTCCCCACCACGGCAAAATTATTGATAAAACCGCAAGTAATAGGGAAATACCCAGCATAGACACAACTCTTCTACTATCAACACTCATATGGAGAGATGAAAACTAAATATGCTTTAATATTTTCGTTTAAAGTGCTGGTTGTGTGCCTAGCAAATCTCTATTCGTATAATATAATTTTTTATTCAAAAATGCGATCCTACGAGTTTAACGCATAGTCAATGCATAGCGGAGAAATCAGCAAACTAACACACAACTATCAAGAATTTTCGAGCCCATGCAGAGTGTAACATCGAATATTAAATCTGGTGTTGGAGGAACATTAACACGAATATTTTCCTTCCATACTGTATTATTAGCAATAACATCGTCATTATTAACGCTGTTTATACCACGAAGTACTCCGTCTTGTGTGTAATACTTAACCTCAATCTTTAACTCTCCGGGCTCAACAACACCATAGCAGTTGTAAACCGTGGCACTTATATTGGCAACCCTTCCTGTAACTTTTGTCTCATACTGTATCGATGTATTATATATGTATATATTTGTACTCCTGGGTATTATTACTCTATCGAGCACTTTGCTATCGTTTAAGTGATACAACTCTATCAGTAACTCAGTATCATCAACATCGTGCACGTCTATGGATGCACTTATATTCATCGCGCTCCCTACATTCAATTCTCTCTCCATCACC
>QMTG01000167.1 GCA_003649915.1 Thermoplasmata archaeon | reverse complement strand
CCCTTCCATAGACACTGTCACATTTATGATTCCGGTCGAACTCGCATTCACTTCAAATGTTGCGATTCCTGATGCATTTGTTGTGTCGCTCAATATAACACCGCACCCGCTCAGACTGACATTCGCTCCTTCTACAGGCTCTCCCGTGTCAGCATCAGTGACATTCACTAAAACAGTCGTGCTCACATTAACATATATCATGCTCGGTGTGATGCTCACAGAGAAGTTCTTTACTACTGGCGGAACAAATTCTACCGTTACACTATCCGTAAAGGTGCCACAGACTGCATATACCGTGATGTTACCTCCTGTTGTCGAAATCCAGGTCAGGTTCGTAGTTGCTGCACCGCTGCTGTTTGTAAGAACTTTATATGCACTCAATGTCCCGTTAGTAGCACTGAAATAGACTACTCTACCCGCTTCCGCAACATTATGACCTTCCGCATCCTTTAACTGCGCTGTTATCACCGATTTATCTGTTCCATTTGCCACCACTCCCGATGATGGCTCTGCAGATAGCTTTATCTGCGCTGGAGGTCCTCTTATCTGAACCTTAACCTGTTTAAGAGGTAATTTATCCGGCATCGCTGTAACTGTTATCACCTCTATTATAGGCTTTATTGAAGTCAAGTTTATCCGTGCTGTACCATTCGCATCCGTATATTCAACTGCTGGATGCCCTATCACACCAGTAGAATTTGTCAATGTTACATTGTCGGGTTTATCTACCGAGAATACTATCCTCCAACCTGCTACACTTATTGGATTTCCGTATGCGTCCAGTAATTGTGCTGTGATCGTGGAATTCTGTTCTGACTGATTATACAGAATATTATCTGGCGAGGCTGTTAAACTTATACTCACAGGCGTGCCCGTAAATATCTCCACGCTGTCGGGGATAAGTCCTTCTGCCGATGCTGTGATTCTCGTAAGCCCTGATTTATTTCCTGCGACAAATTGCACGGTCGCTACTCCATTAACGGTCAAATTATACCTGCCACTATCTACCGGACCTATTCCTCCAGTTACGTTCCCATATTCGGTTGTATCAGGTATAAACGAAATGTTCACCGGACCGGTTCCACCAGTCGCATTTAACGCTGTTGGATTTCCATAAGCATCCAATAGTCTCGCAGTAATCGTTGCTGTTGCTCCTGTTGGTAAGCTCTTTTTGTCCGTCGTCAGGTTCAACTGCGTGGCATTGCCTGCAATACCCGTCACATTCACTGTTGTGTTCACATCATATCTCGTTGAAACCGCTCTAACTGTGTTGATTCCAATCTTTGTGGAAAGCGTTAGCGTTGTGTTTGCATATCCATTTACCGTAGAGACAATCGCAGGCGAAACCACCGCATCACCACCAGGCGAAACCACCGAGAATGTTACATTTGTGCCATTAATTGGCGTCCCATTTATTGGGTCAAGCAACCTCGCAGAAATAGACACATTAGTTGCTACAGTTGCATTATCTACCGCTGCTCTCAATATCACGACTGCTGGATCTCCCCACACCCTCACTGTCTTGTTCACATCGCCGTTGACTGATACTACTCGCACTACATTCCATCCTCTCTTCGTTGAAAGCGTTAGCGTTGTGTTCGCATGTCCATTAGCATCAGTAACAACCGTAGTCTCAGATAAACTCGCATCATTACCAGGCGATTCAACAATAGAGAATTTGACGGTCTCTCCACTTAGCGGTGGATGCGTCGGTATTTCATCCTTCAATGTGACGGATATTAATACCTTTGAACCCACTGTTGCATTTCCGTCCGAGATATTCACACCCGTTTCATTGTAAGCCGCTATCGTTGATTGTGTGTTGTTCGGCGGCCCAACAACAAGCTTTAAATCTATTTTACCATATTTCCCCTCTGAATATGCACGAATTGTTACTGTGCCTAATGCATAACTGCTGTTCCCTATTATCTTTGCAAATGCCGTCCCATTGGGATATGTATATCCAGTCGTTCCAGGAACACCATTCACCTCAATCACATTTGCCAGCGTGTTGTTGAGCGATTGGAATGTTATGCTAGCGACCTTTTGAACTGGCGTCCCATCATGCACTAATTGCGCCTTTACTATTGTAGTATCCGAATTGTTCGCCACAATTTCCGGTTTATCTGTGGTCAATTGAATTCCAGTTACAGGTAATATAAACACTTGCACACCCTTCCCGTCCTCAAGAACTTTGCCTGTTGTCCCTATGTCCATCGCAGTTATCTCTACCGCCTCCGCTTTATTATCGGTCATATTGACAATAAACCTATCATTTGCGTCATCAAAAGTTATATCCTTTATATGTACTGTCGTGCTGTTTGTCGCAATACTCAGTTCCCCTTCTTTTATATTGTCAGAAGGCAGACTGACATTATTTCCATACTGATCCTGTGCATAGACATATATTGTTGCCACATCAACACCATTTGCTGTCTTTGGTGTGTCTGGATACACCGCTAATTTGACATCAACATCTGGATTTATTGTCACAGTCGCAGTTTTACCATCTGCAACAAATGTGTAATTCCCCGCCTTCTTTGGATTCCTCACGAATGCACCCAAAGATACTGTCACATTTGTCAGTCTGAATGCAGATGGCAGGGAGATGTTCAGACTCCCATTCTTTGTTTCGGTCGGCAGCGTCAGATTCACACTCGCATTCCACGTGGGGAATAACCTTGAGAGTTCATCTGGCACGAATTCCGTCGTGGCTCCTGGGGCATAATTCATATCGAAATATACTGCCCCTCCGCAAAATGCACCAGTCTTATTGTAAGCCGTCATCTTCACCTCTGTTGATGGATTACGCTCAGACGATTTTATGGTGATATTTCCACACCATGCACCGTCGCTGCAATAAAATTCAACTTTCGCAAGCAATTGATCGCCTGTGGTGGGTACCACCGCTTCAAATCCAGCAGGTATCGTAATATTCAGTGTCTGCCACGGAGTAGCGTTCAATGTTATGTTGTATGCAACCACTTTACCTGCTATGCTTGTGTTAGGTGTTATCGTGAGATCTGTAACGGTT
>QMTG01000166.1 GCA_003649915.1 Thermoplasmata archaeon | reverse complement strand
CAGAGTAACTCTTGAAAACTCCGCTTATTCTCTGCCCACTCGAAGATTTCTCTATACTTCTCCCTGATTTCATCTAGAGAACGAGATTGACTGTGCAAGAGTTCACTTATACTTCTTGCTATCCATTCATCTTCATCAAAAGATTTATATACACCTTTAGACCTAAACCTATCCAATGCCATCTTTCTCACCTCCCTCCATGTGAACTTTCAATATTCTCTTTCTTTCACCTACCTAAAATACTTTGACAATGCCTCGAAAATTCTTTTCCATATGGAAAAAAATTAAAACACTAGATTATAGAAGCATAGCTAAAATCAGGCCCAAGAACAACCCCGCTCCGTATTCTCTCAACTCTTCGAAGGCATGATCCCCAATATACCACTCTTCATCTAGCTCATAGAGAACGAATGTCAGGAAGAAAATCAGAGGCAAAATAGGGTGCACTCTGACAGCAATCACCGTAGCAATGCCAAATAATACATGGAACACCCAACCATAGCGCTTTATCAGCCTTTCTGGTTTAAGTTGCTTTCTAATCTTCTTACCCTTTGACATAGTTGCTCCACCTTACCTTCGAGCTTGCCGAGTTTATACCATATTGTTGCTCCCTGTGCTGCAATCGATATGAGCACCACAACTACCTCGCCATCCATAGTCTCACCCCGATGTGTTCAGCTTATGCTTGAAAGTTTATCTTTACCAAGTAGTCTGTGTTTGCACCAGCACTTGTGCTCTTGAGGTAAACCTTGAGTTTGTAATAGTTGTCGGGGATTCTCTCAATATGCTCACTACCTGCAGTAAGTGAACCGCTGGCTATTTCAACATCATCCTCGTTGAGGTCATCTAAGTCGCCAACAATTCTATAATCTAGGCTGTTAGAGTCGCCTGTGTTCTTAATCAGCACTAACTTATTCACGAAGTCTCCACAATACTCATCGATAATGGTTGCCCAATCATCAGTAGTTGTGCCTTCCTTCTTGTCCGTTTTTATCTTTCTGCCAACTATCCAAGTCATTTTTCACATATACCAAAACCTTATACTACCTATTTGAATTGGGTAGTAGAGGTTCTCTTTTCCGCAATGTGGGCATTTAATTTTTGTTATACTAGCGTCTCGCTCAAATGTCCTACCGCAATATTTGCATTTGGACTTGACTTTCAACGCCATGTGTATGCACCTTCCTTCACCAAACCGAAGAATTGAACCCTGCCCACCGCATAGTCATTACCGATGTTTTTCACCTTTATTCGAACTGTCATGGGGTTATCCAAGCCAACAATATCTGATTTTGTCACTCCTATCGGTGAAACAGTTAATGCTGACTCAGCTGGGTAGAATGTAGATATGGTAAAAGTGCCACCTATCTCTGCAATAATGATTTCAATTTGCACAGGCTGATTAAAGTCACAAAACATTCCCTTAACTAGCAAGTCATAGCCTTGTGGTATATATGCATAGTCATCTCCCGTTACAGGGTTTACTAAGTAATCTTCCTCATTTGGTGCAAGTGGTAATCTTGCCGTAGGTATAAGCGGTGATGGACTCTCCAAACAAGTGAGTGTGCCCCACAATATTGACTCATTCGGGTCTAACGCATAACCCCAAATTTGTTTGCTCTTAAATACCTCATGTGTGAAGTCGGGTCTTTCACCCGTAATCATCATACCTCACCATTAAATTTCTATGAAACCCAACGCTCTCATAAAAGCTCTTCGGCTTGCCTCACTAATAGCATAAGCCAACTCTGGCAAGGGTTTAACACTCACATAGAACCTCACAATAATGGTGTGTTTGTATGATGTTGCCGAGCTCCAACCCTTAACTCTGAGTGTAACTTCCCTCTCTGGTAGTGGCCAATGGATGTCATCGGCAATCTCTTCACCATCACCTCTTGCCCAGCTTCCCTCAGGTCTCGGTGAGAGTTGCTTAGGCCCATAAAATACCGCTACTCGGGTTGTGCCAGCACATCCAGACGGAAAACAAAACTCGATCCTCTCCAATAAAGCACCCTCTATGTCTATCGTTTGCTCTACAGGGTTGTTCTCGGGTGTGTTTGGGCGCACTTCCAACTCCAACCAATAAAGGCTCATTTTTCACCGAGAGGAGCGTATTTCATGAGCAACTATATTAAGATCATATCCTCTTATTTTTCTTCTGGGGGCTATATAGAGAGCCTGAATCTTCTTGAGGCTCAGTATTCCATCATAGATGCGAACATCAGCAACAATGCCTTTGTAATATTCATAGAGAAGCTTACCTAAATATATCTTGGATGCAGACCATTTGTTAGCATGGGTGTATATGTCATCTCTGTCAAGCACTCCGTTTATATAGATCTGAAATCGCTTTGTTGTGAGATCTCCTGTTACTACTATGAAATACCATCTATTTTTGTAGATTTTGGTATTTGAGAGAAAAGCATAACCACTATCCCCCCAATAGATCATAAATTTACCCTCTTGCCAATTGCTGTGATCACCGAGCCTCACAACAAGGAGATCTTCATCACTGCCATCATTACTCATCACATCATCCTCCTTATTTTCCTCATACCTGTATGCCCAGAAAGATAGAGTAAATTTATCATATTGCCCCAGGCCCCACTCAGGAATCTCTACAAAATCGTCTACACCATCGAATTGTAATCCTCTCCCCCCTATTGCCTTTACCCTAGTTGCTCCATAGATTGTACCATGATGCTCATAGATACTTTGGTCTGCCGCAAGTTTTCCTCCTGGCTCTCCAAACTGCAAAGCTAACACACAGGAGCTGTCAAGTTTGGGATTCAGAGTCATTGTTCCCTTAAGAAAAATTATTGAAAAGCAGGAATAATAAAAGTTATTCTAGTTCACCTCTTATAAGCACATAAGCTTCTCTCACCTGCGTTTCATTGTTGTTTTTGTATCTTATAATAACACGCTCTCCCGAGGAAATGTCTTCGATAAACTCATCTTCTATGACTTCTGCATCTCCCTGATAAGCTCCTCGATAAGGTGCAATTTGTTTGATGCCTCTCTTTATGGTAACCTCTAGTT
>QMTG01000165.1 GCA_003649915.1 Thermoplasmata archaeon | reverse complement strand
GGCAACAAGCATTGCGTATACAAGTATTGCGCCAACACCCCTCATTACTATGACCACGGCCACGGAGATGAGGGCGAGAAGCAGATAGTTGAGCGCACCCGCCCTTATTCCGTATGCTAGCGCGCTTTCCGGGTCAAAGGATAGAAATATCAAATCGTTGTACAGCACAGCAACAATAACAAGGCTTACTATTGTCATGAGCAGTATTTGCACAAGGTCTTTTGAGGTTAGAAGCAAAATATCCCCCACAAGCAGGCTCCAAACCCTTGATGAAGCCTCTCTAATCATTGTTATTATTAGAAGGGCTAGGGACATTGAAAGGGCAAAGCCAACCCCTATGTTTATGTTCATCTTTTCCCTAGAAAAAGGTCCTGTAGAGTGAGCGGATAGGAGGGCAAGAGCAAGGGCAGATAAGAGGGCGCCGAGCATTGGGTCAAAGTTTATCCCGTAGTTCACAGACAAAAGAACTGCAAATGCTGCACCTGCAAGCGCTGCATGGCTCGCACCAGCGACCATGAAGGCGGTACCCCTGAATACGACAAAAGACCCCATCACCGATGCGTTCACCGATATTAGTATAATGCCAATGATTGCTCTCAGTATGTACTCAGGCATGTCTATCACCTATTAGCGGGTGGCAGTACCCCTCCTCGCACACTATTATCCTTATCACAGAGCCGTACGCGTCGAGCAGTGCATTCTCGTTCAAAGCTTCATGAGGCTCTCCAAAGGCGACAAGCCTTTTGTTGAGGAGAATAACATAGTCGAGATAATGAAGTACAGGGTTGACATCGTGCACCACTATGAGCACTGTCATGTTTCTCTCTCTTCTCATAATCTCAATGGTTTCCGTTATTTTTTCCATGGAAGGGACGTCAACAGCGGAGAAAGGCTCATCAAGTATCAGCATCTTGGGCTCAACTGCTAATGCTCTTGCCAGCAATACCCTCTGCTGCTGCCCACCACTCAAATTTACAAATCTCTCGTCCCAGAGGCTCTCAAGGCCAACAATCTCAAGCGCGCTCTTTGCAATGCGTACGTCTCTATCATCAAGAACACCGAGCCTTTTCCTCGCAGCCCTACCCATGAGCACAACATCTCTCACGCGCAACGGAATGTGCATGGATATGCTCTCTCGCTGCGGCATGTATCCCACAATTTTTCTAACACTCTCCGGGTCTTTCAAAGGGTCAAAACCGTACACTCTAACATATCCTTCGCTGTATTTGATAAGACCAATGAGCGCCTTTATCAGTGTGCTTTTTCCAGCCCCGTTAGGACCTATGACTGCCGTAAATGACCCCTTGGGAAGTGCAAATGATACATTGACCAGTGCAACATTTCCATCATACCTATGCGACAGGTTTTTCACAACAACTGCATCTTCCTTGCCACACATTTGTTGTGCCTCCATTATATTCTGCGAACTCTTCTGCACATTATCAATATCGCAAGTTCTGCAATCGCCACTATTGTTAGGGCAATTGTGGAGTAGAGGTAAAGGCTGCACTCAGACCCTTTATAAACAGTGCCCAGGGATGCCAACATGGCGGCGTTGTAATAGGACATGGATATGTAGTCAGTGGACTCGTTGGATAAAAACCTTACCCTTATTACAGGTGCTCCTGTGTCCTCAGAAACCTGCATAGCAATATCGCACACCTTGATATTAATATCTGGGCATATTATTGCCCTGTATTTTCCACTCTTCAACCCATCCTCAATCTCCGCTATTCTCCCAGCACTCGGGGTTGCCCCTCCTTCCATCACTATTGTGTTTCCAACAATCATGCACGAGTTCTCAACCACATAATTAACACCAGGAACTGCAGTAACTACCTCATCGCCCGCTATTCCACACTCATCAGCTATTTTCTCTATATCGCCCTTCGTCCTCAAAATGTCGTTAACAAACCTATCGCAGTTCTGGCAGTAATAATTTTCGTAATTCGCATCAATATTAACGACTGCATCACACACAGCCCTTGCTATGGCAATAGCATTGTCCAGGTACAGCCAATAGCCGTGCACGCAATTATTACACCCGGGGAAGGAGAGAAGTTTGAGCCCGTGTGATTTATAGTCATCAAAATCCACATAAGTTTTGTTAGGAAAATTTTCCCTTATCTTGCTTTCAAAGTTCAAGAATTTTGAGTTGGCTAGCACAATAATATCCGCATTCTTGAGAGAATTCAAATCATCACTGGTGAGCACGAAAGAATGCGGGTCCATACCTGGTGGAAGCACACTAAAAGCCTCCCCCCTTTCTCCAACCACCTCAAGCACTATTGGAACAAAGTCGGGAAGGGAGCATGCAACCACAATTCCTTTATCTTCCTGCTCTTGCCCCAGCGTGCTCTGTGTGAAAACAGCAGGCATTATTGTAAGACATAGAATTATGGCTGTGAAGAGTGGCGCGAGGCGCATGGTGAATCATGCCTCCCGTATGTTATCGCAAGGGCATTTCACAGGCTTCCACCTTTCCACAATTTTTTCTATTACGAAATCGCTCACAAATATGTCAAACCTTCTAGCCTCCCTGCACGCGTCCACAGCACTAAGGTCGAGGGTATTACGCAGAAAAGCCTCAACAACCCTATGCCTGAAGAGAATTTCCTTCGCCACCCTCACACCCTCTTTGCTAAGCAAAAACCCCCTTCTCTCCACGTACTTTCCCATACCCTTTTCCGCAAGCACAAGCATTTTCTCCCTGCTAGACACCCTGCTTATGCCAAGAACCCCTGACACCTCGCTCGGTCCGACATGTTTTTTATCTCCGCCCAGCCTCAGTATTGCCAGCAAATACTCTGCATCCCGAGGGCTTATTGCACTGTTATTCATTTCCATGCCCCCTTGTAAGGCTCACCTAACAGTCGAACGCTCCTATATATCACTTTCGCTTATTATTATGTCCGAGTTTTTCCCGTTGCCCTCGCCACCAGCATATGCGTGAAGAACAACAATGCTCCATTATAAGAGCAATTGATATGGCGATTATTATGATTGTGCATAGCCCTGCGTATGTTGGGCTCAGCACCAGGGTGATTGTAAGTGCAATTTTATCGCAGGGGTT